>NZ_KV797599.1:0-300 GCF_001809415.1 Rothia sp. HMSC058E10
CAGGCAAGGACCGAGAATGAATATTTTAAGGAGCTTTTAGGGCCTATTGAATATCCTTATGGAATGCCTGATGATCCAGTAAATTTGATCTATGAGTATATGGAAGATTTGCATTGGTTGGATTTAAGTCAGGGAGTTTTCGTGGTGTTGCGGGACTATGACGCGTTATTCCGAGACGATAAAGGCCCTGAATACTTGCAGGCAAAGTGGATGGCACAGATTCTGCAAAGTGCGGATAATGACTTACGGTATCGGCATTCCTGGTATGGGAATGGAGACTACGACCCACCGCATGTACTT
>NZ_KV797600.1:0-54573 GCF_001809415.1 Rothia sp. HMSC058E10
GGCACAGACCCAGTACGCGAAGAAGACACCCGCGATACAGACCCGGTACGCGGTGAGACCTTGGGGGTTGATCCGGTACGATCGGACGCCTGCGATGGTGAATCTGCGCCCATCGGATTCTGTAAACGGACAGTATTCCAGGGGTTTACAACCTTCGGAGCTGCGTCTTTCTGTTCAGAAACCTTGGGGGTTGATCCGGTACGATCCGAGACCTTCGGCATAGATCCAGTACGGGCAGGAATCTTAGGAACGGTACCGGTTGCCGACGGTTTCCGTTTAGCAGAACCGTTCTTTGCCGCTTTCTGCGCAGGAAGAGCACCAGTCTGAGCATGCTGCGCCGAGCTCTTTGCTGTGACGGTATCGTTTTGTTCCTTAGTCTCAGAGCCAGCTTGAGCGGATGCGCTATCTTGCTGAGATTTCTCGTCCAGAACCGACAGGTCAAGTCCCTGAGCATCCATCGCGCGGATGGGCGAAGGAAGGTTCAACGGCACAGGAGCAACATTAATGCGGTTCTCATCGGCTTCACTCTGCGCATCAGCTGTATGACGGCTTTGCTGAGCTTTAGAGTCACTGGGTTTTACTGTAGGCTGCGGTGCAGTTGCCGGGCGAGCCTGCGAGGAAACAGTTTGCTCCTCGGTCTCAACGATCTCAGTATCTTCACCCTCGACAACAGGCTCATCGCGCACCATGTACTGGTGCATCTTCGGGGAATTATCAGGAGAAATAATCGGGATTGACGAGGTGAACGTCAAATCGTCTGCCTCCACATGGAGGGAATCCTGAAGCAGGGAATCTTCCGGCTGTGGCTGAGGAGCAGGCGCCGGAGGCGCGGCAGGTGCAGCAGCTGGCGCAGGCTTATTAGCTTTAACCTCTTCCGGGCGAAGAGCACGCATAGTGCTGGTTAGCGGCTCAGGTTCATGCAGTTTCTCTTCATCATTCGCATTCAGCTTAATAGACCCCTGAGTAGCGAGTGCAGCAAAACGACGCTGTACTGCAAGAACGCGCGGATCTATATCGTGGGTATTTGCCAAAGACCCCATATTCTCAACAGGGTTAGGACGCTCGCCACGACCCATAGCGCGCAGATAGTTCGCCACGTCTTCGCGATAACGTGCTAGACGGCGCGGACCCATCACACGCGTGGGAGGCGGCACCTCAATGCCGTCCTCAGTCACGTATGTTTCGTAGAGGTACGCGTCTCCCTCGCTGTAGGGCTTCTCTTCTTTGCCCTTAGCTTCAGCCATGTAAAACCTCTTGTTCCATTACTTTGTCTTCACTAGTTGGTTGAATATCTGTTGAGTCTTTCTGGCGAGGCAGCCCGCCGCCGTAGTGCGTGGCAGCATCCTCAGGAGAATACAACCGATACTTATTGATGTACTGCACCACGCCATCAGGAACCAAATACCAGATAGGGGCACCCTTAGAGGCGCGTTGGCGAATATCGGTTGACGATATTGCCATCGCGGGAATTTCAAGTGTGGTAATCTGCCGTCCTTCGCCTAACGGAGGATCAAGCTCGTGTCCCGGACGGGTCACTCCCACAAAGTTAGCCAACTCCCACAGCTTATGAGCATTACGCCACGTCATGATCTGGCTAATCGCGTCTGCACCGGTGATGAAGAAAAGATCTGCATCGGGTCGCAGAGCACGTAGTTCATTAAGGGTATCAAAGGTATACGTTGCGCCGCCACGATCTATATCTATCCGGCTTACCGTAAATCGTGGATTAGATGCAGTCGCAATCACCGTCATAAGATAACGATGCTCGGGATCGCTCACGTGCCTCTCCCCCGTCTTTTGCCACGGCTGACCAGTCGGTACGAATACTACTTCGTCAAGATCAAACACCGCCGCAACCTCGCTGGCGGCTACTAAATGCCCGTGGTGAATAGGGTCAAAGGTGCCGCCCATAACTCCTAGACGTACACGCCCAGGAGTTCGCGACGGAATCGACTCAAGGCTGGGCCGCAGAGCTTGAAAAGTCACGATACTTTCCTTAGCGACTAGCGGTTATGCTTCTCGCTATAGCTACGCAGTGCCTGTGCTTCGTCACCCTCCATGAGCTCCGGTGTGTGATCGGGCCGTACAATACCGCGTCCGCTGTACGAGAGAGTAACAAGCAGCAGAACGGTAAATACGACGGCAGCAACGATGCCGTAAACATAGGTCGGGATGCCGTTAAGCATTCCCGCAGTGTGCTCAGCACCGTGAGCTGCTAGGACAACCGAGTTCATGTGTGTGCTTCCTTTCGATGGTTAAGCTACTCTCTATGCTACCGGTTAGGGGCGAAAATACGCGAAACGACGGGCCTATTTATGCGTGATAGTTGAGACATCTTCCACGTCGTCAGGCTGCCTAATTCCCCGGCTTACCGGGCTATTGCTTGGCCTCAGGCATATTAATACCTTCAGCTTTACCTTTTTCCTTGAGCTTACGGCGATATTCCACCGATTCAGTCCACACACCCGCAACGCGCTCTTGCTCAAGCTCGGCGCGAGCCTCTGCTTTTGCATCCATGCGTTCCTTATATTCCTCACGTTTTTGGGCTCGGGTGGGGCGAATAATCTCTTCGAGGCGAGAGTCAGTACCACGAGGGGAAGACAGAAGTTCAGCGCCGCCTACCATAGTGGGTTCCCAGTCAAAGACCACGGAGTTATCATTTTCACCGATAACCACGGCATCTCCGGCACGGGCACCGGATTTAAAGAGTTCGTCCTCAACCCCCAGTTTTGCCAGGCGATCCGCCAGGTAACCAACAGCTTCATCATTATTGAAATCGGTCTGCTGAATCCAACGCTCTGGTTTCTCCCCAATAACCCGAAAGAGCGGCTCCAAATTACGTTCTTCGCGGCGAATAATAAATTCTTGTTTTTTCTTGGAGCGGAATCCCTGGGGGCGAATAACTGGGGCTTCAATCGTAGAATTATCTTCTTGAGTAACACGCTTCTGACGGTCTTCTTCCACAAGGTTTGCCATTGCAAAGATGAGCGGTTTAAGCCCTTCATGGGATGCTGTCGAAATTTCAAAAACTTTGTACCCCATGTTCTCAAATTCAGGTCGCACGAAATCGGCAAGTTCACGCGCTTCAGGCACATCAATTTTATTGAGAACAATGATCTGGGGACGGTCATTGAGCGGCACAGTTACCCCAGCAGTGGGGTCTACCGCATAGTTTTCAAGCTCACCACGAATAACTTCAAAGTCGCTGATAGGGTCACGCCCGGGTTCTAAAGTGGCACAGTCAATCACATGCACTAGTGCGGAGGAACGTTCAACGTGACGTAAGAAGCGGTGGCCAAGCCCTTTACCCTCGGAAGCTCCCTCAATCAGACCGGGAACATCCGCAACGGTGTACCGAACATCACCTGCCTGCACAACACCCAAGTTTGGGATAAGAGTGGTAAAAGGATAGTCAGCGATTTTAGGCCGAGCCGCAGAGATAGCAGCAATCAGTGAAGATTTACCAGCTGATGGGTATCCAACAAGCGCAATATCGGCAATAGATTTGAGTTCTAGGACAATATCGGTTTCTTCCCCCGGAATACCGAGGAGTGCGAAGCCAGGTGCTTTACGTTTGGTGGATGCCAACGCAGCGTTTCCGAGACCGCCCTGGCCGCCTCGTGCAGCAGTATATTCGTCACCCACATGCAACAGGTCGGCAAGCACGTTACCGTCACGATCTTTGACGACGGTTCCCTGAGGTACGGTAAGCACTAGGTCTTCGCCGTTGTAGCCGTGGTGCATATCGCCGCGGCCGATATCTCCATTGGGAGCGTGTTGGTGCGGGCTGTGATGATACTCCAATAGTGTGGTGGTTTGGTTATCAACACGCAAAATCACGTCCCCGCCGTTACCGCCGTTACCGCCGTTGGGGCCGCCGAGAGGCTTGAATTTTTCTCGACGTACAGAGACACATCCGTTGCCTCCGTGACCACCGGATATATGCAGGACCACGCGGTCCACGAATTCTGCCACGGGTGTTCTCCTTCTGGTAAATTCCTGGTTCGCACAAGCCTGAAATACACGAGATTGCTTGAGCTTGGCGAGGGGCGCATCCTCAAGTAGATGCGGAAATCTTATGGTAAGAGGGGGTAGACTTTCGCCTACCCCCTCTTCCTAGCGTGAGCGAGTTTTACTCAGCTGCTGCCAGGATGTTAACGACCTTGCGGCCCTTGCGGGTACCGAATTCGACGGTGCCTGCTGCCAAAGCGAACAGAGTATCGTCGCCACCGCGACCAACATTCAGGCCGGGGTGGAAATGGGTGCCGCGCTGACGAACAAGGATCTCGCCTGCATTGACGGTCTGACCGCCGAAGCGCTTAACACCGAGGTACTGGGGGTTCGAGTCACGACCGTTGCGGGTGGAGCTTGCGCCCTTCTTATGTGCCATTCTGTTTTCCTACCTTAAGGTTTGTATCCGGTGGTTAAGATTACGCGTTGATTGCGGTGATCTTAACGGTGGTCAGCTCAGCGCGGAAGCCCTGACGCTTCTTGTAACCGGTCTTGTTCTTGTACTTCTGAATAACGATCTTCGGACCGCGCAGGTCTTCAATCTTTTCAGCAGTTACCTTGGCGGAAGCCAGGGACTTTGCGTCAGCGGTGATCTTGTCACCGTCAACGAGCAGCAGTACGGGCAGCTCGATGGTGCTACCGGGTTCACCTGCAACACGGTCAAGGGTAATTTTGTCTCCGACAGAGACTTTTTCCTGGCGGCCGCCAGCGCGTACAATCGCGTATGCCACTTTGGGACTCACTTTTCTCGACATCTTGCTTCTTCGTATCTCACACGTGCAGACAGTCTGCGCTTTCATTGCTGTGCGCTCCACGGGTATCTTATCTCTCTTGGTGAGTAATAAGGAGTGGATGCGACCCGCGCTCCTTGTGGGATTGCCCAGTTGGATGCGCGCTCGGTCTGCCGGTGGTGTCTTCCGGAAGTCCTCACTATGGGGAAAACCAGAAGCGGTATCTCCCGCTGACCCTGCGTCGATAGGGCTTCACTGAGATAAATACCAATCGTTAAGGATACTGTATGCGCGGGCTTAGGCGCAATCCTTCAGCGTGACAGTAGATCAATAATATTGGGGTTGGCGGCGAGCCCTGCATAGAGAGCAACGCGCCAGTGGTTTGGTCCATATTTTTTAAAATCTCGAATGAGTTCACTCATCACGTAATCCTGTGGTGAATCTGTACCTATTTTCCGGTCTTCGCCGTAGTCGCTCATAGCTTCTGAAAGTTCTGAAAAAATCCCTCTAAACTCTTCAGTTAGAAGTTCACCAGCACTTCGCTGCTCGACCTCAACTGCATTTTTAAACCCACCAAGTTCAGAGATAGCCCTGTACTGAAAACGCTCTGAAAGATCAAAAAAAGTAAACTGCTGATTGATTCGCTCTAAGTATTTATTGTTACCTCGATAGCTTTCTCTAGATGCAACACCATAAGATATGTCAGGGGCACCCCCACGATCTTCAACCGTACATTTTAGCCAGCGATCGATACCATCCACGGGGAAGTAAGGATGAAAAAATTCATAACTTTTATACTCATCAAGTTTTTTACGATTACATACACCGCAGCAGGGAACAAGGTTTAAAGGCTCAATAGCAAGCATATAAAATACAGATTTAGGGAGAAAATGATCCATTTCGCGCCCCATATCCATATTACAATAAGAGCATAAAATATCGCCCATATTGTTAGACGGTAAGTTATTGTATTTCCCTTGTTTTACCTTTGATTTAAAAGGTTCTGCTTTGTTAGTATCAGCAGAGAACCGATCATACGATTTATCGTGGTCTTCTAGTGTGTCTTTTGTCGAAAAATTACTTTGAATCACGTGTCTACTAGAACGGGATCTATTAAATATATCTTTATATTTTTCATGTCGTTGCTTATATAATTCTAAGGAATCTTTCATCTTCTTATAAGCAAAGTTATTATAAATTTTATTTACATCATTTATCTCAATCAAGTCTCTCCCGTAAGTAATATTTTTATAATTCCACATTAGCGAGAATCCTCAGAATTTTTTTCTTTCAATTCAATACTTTTTCTACGGGAAGAGATAAGGCCGTTAAGAACCATAGAAGCTTCCATACCCAAAGATGTTACACCAATTTGAGAGTATATATATTTTTCTCGGACTTCAGGAGAGAATAACTCATTTTTAGGCAAACTATTAACAATATCCTTGAGCGTCTGGCGGAACCCAGTATTCAAAGGGTCTCGACCAAAAATACGATCAGTCAAAATACCAATGTTTTCACCATAGGTTTCAAAACTTGGTATTTCTAAATTTTGTCGAATATGGTTCCCAACCTCATCAACTTCACGCCTAACAATTCTTACCATATCACTTGTAAACTCTTGAACAATCATTGGAGAATGGGTAGCTATAATAGAAGAACTATATATATTTATATCTTGAAAATCTTTTATAATTTTGATAAGAGTAGTTATATAAGGAGGGTGCAAACTATTCTCTGGTTCATCAATTAAAAGTAGATTCCAATACTGAGTTTTATTGTTTTGTTTAACATAAGGCAAAGAAGAGCATATCACTACAATGATCTCTAAAACTCTCTGTTGACCATCGCTTAAGCTATCAAAAAATTCACCAAACCCAACATCTTTATACAACTGATCTCTATATTCCGTTAAAAACACATCCATAGAAGACTTATCATTATTAATTTTTTCGGACAATGTATCGATTTTACTTACTACACTAATAAATGAAAACAAAGGATCATTTTCCAAAACAGAGAGCATGAATATCAATAAGTTTTTATTTTCTAGAAGTGCACAAACTAAATTTTCAAAAAATTGTTTATGTTCATTATAAGATAACTTTGAATTAATATTAATAACATTCGCATGAAAACTACGCTCATTTTCCAGTACTTTGTTAGAAATAGAAACATTAAGTTCTAGTTTACGGTAATTGTTTGATATATTTGACAGAAAATAGCTTTTTCCTACTCCATTCGCTCCCACCAATATTAAAATATCTTTAGATATATTTAGAAATTCATGGTTCTTATTGTAAAAACAGAATTCATCACCAAAAACCGAAAAAGAGCAGCTCTCCCAAATACTCTCTCTAATAAGAGCAAAATAGGCTTCCTTTATTTCTAAATATAAAGCTTCACAAGTATTAGGGTATAAGTATTCTTTAAATTCTTCACTTGGTATAACTTTAGTTAGCAATGTAAACAAATCAGTTTCATCATAAAAATTTTCTTCAATAGAATCAAAAAGGCCTTGAATATACCTTGCCGCATCACAATTTTCCATAAACTCTTCATAAAACTCGGAGGCGAATATAGATTCAGAAATATATTCAATATGTTCGTGATAATTCGAACGTAAATATTCATCTTGAAGATGCTCTAATTCCCATAAAATCTCCGTATTTATTCTCTCTACTAGTTCAAATAGTAGGAACATCTTACGAAACTCAGAATTAATTTCTTCAAACTTTGGAAAGTCATTAACCCGACTGTTAATACACTCATTTATCTTCTTATAAATATCCATAAGATCGATGAAAGAGTCGTGCATAACTTCTATATATTCTTTGTATTCTGTTTTTTCCAGTGCTTTTCCTAAATTTATATAATATTGCACTGAGTCCCCTAAGGATATCCTTATATTCTTAGACTTGCTAAATCCTACCCAAACGTTACCTAATACATAAACATTCTTACTTTGTGATATATATTTAGCTAGATACTCTACACCTTTTTCAAAAGGCGTTTCAACACCTATTCGAAGATCGGGAAAATTGGCATAGTTCATCGTCAATAAAATAGTATTTGGATGATTATTAATATATTCAATATTGTTATAACGCATTATAGAATCAAACTCTTTTCTATCTTCAATAAATATAACGTCCATTAGAAAACCCCTATTTTAAGCCTGTATTTCAACTACTCTTCTTCTATGCTACCCCTTACCGTTCAATACATACAGTATTTGGGGGTGTGTTCCTGTACAGGAACACACCCCCAAAAGCTTACTGACTAGCAGAATATAGTAACTAGTCTTCCTTACCAACCCGCTTAATATCTGCAGCAGAAACACCGATGCCGAAGAGAGTCGGAGCCTCAGATTCGCCGGGTGCTTTCGCATCTGCCACAGAAGCCGAAGCCACAACCGAACCGTGAGCCGACTCGGTGGCATCCACCGTCACGACCTTCGACTGTACGCCCGCCGACGAAGCAGCTCGACGGGAGCGACGTTTACGCGGTGCAGATGAAGCAGCTGGCGCAGCTATCTTCTGCTGAGAACCATCTTTATCGTTCTGAGTCTCAACCGAGTTAGAGGCAGACCCGCCGGGGGTAATCACACCGGACACACGCGGCGCGCTGCCAATAACACCACTTACACGGGAGGCCGAAGCTGACTCTTCCGCACGTTGCTCCTGCCCTCGACCTGAACGCTCCTTCTCAGAGGAACGGTGCGAACGGCGGCGCTTACGTGGGCTCTCGTGCACATCTTCAACCTGCAGATTCTCACGCTCGGCGCGAGGCGACTTCTGCTCTGCTGAAGACTCGTCACCCTGATTTGACTTAAATCCACCGCTCTCGCTGCGGGTAATGCGGCCAGCCTTCTGTGAGGCACGAGCCTTCGCCTCTCCAGCGCGGATAGCCTCCGAACGGGAAGACTCGCGGGTAAACCGAGCATCATATTCTGGATTCAAATCACGATCGAATGCCCCAGCAAGCTGTTCCAATGTGAAGTCACCCTGCTCACCAATCCAATCGGTCTCAGTTACTTCAGCAACTTTGTCCTCACGGGATGAGACTTCGCGGTGTGCCTTCGCCCCCGCTTTGATGCCTTGAATCTCCTGCTCCAGCGAAAGCTCGGCAGTTTCGGTACGACGAGAGCGCTTACGACGTTTACGCTTCTTACGGTTTGCTTGGTCCTCAGCTTCAAGCTCGTCAGCCGTGTGCGAGGCTGCAGCAATAGAGGCCATAGCGTTGCGGCGCTCTGCCTTCTTCTCGTCCTTCTCTGAGTCCACGCCCTCAGCGGCATCACGGGTATTATTGCGCGAAGCCGCTCGTGAACGCTTACGTTCGGTGCGCTCTTGACGGTGAATGAAATCGGAGGCACCGCCGGAACGTCCGCTTAACGGCTGATCGTGCACCAGCAAACCGCGTCCACCGCATGAGTCACATTGCTCAGAGAAGACCTCAAGAAGACCTGTTCCCAAACGTTTACGGGTCATCTGCACAAGACCCAGCGAGGTTACTTCAGCAACCTGGTGCTTAGTGCGGTCACGCCCCAGGCACTCGATCAGACGACGCAGCACAAGATCACGGTTCGATTCAAGCACCATATCAATAAAGTCGATAACAATAATGCCGCCAATATCACGCAGACGCAGCTGACGCACGATCTCCTCTGCCGCCTCCAAGTTATTCTTGGTGACGGTCTCTTCAAGGTTACCGCCGCTACCGGTAAATTTACCGGTGTTAACATCTACCACGGTCATAGCTTCGGTACGGTCGATCACCAAGGAACCCCCCGAAGGAAGATATACCTTGCGGTCTAGTGCCTTCGCCAGCTGCTCATTAATGCGGTAATGGTCGAAAAGATCATCTTCGTCCTCCCACTTCTGCAGGCGTGAGAGCAGATCAGGGGCAACATAGGTCACGTAGGCCTCAATAGAGTCCCATGCGCTCTGGCCCTGCACGATCATAGAGGTGAAATCCTCGTTGAAGACATCGCGCACGGTCTTAATCATCAGGTCAGGTTCCTGATAGAGCATTTCGGGGGCAAGCACCTTGCGGGAATTCGCTTTTTCCTGAATCTCTTCCCACTGCGCGCGCAAGCGATTAATATCGTGGGTCAGCTCTTCTTCGGATGCGCCTTCCGCTGCAGTACGCACAATCACGCCTGCGCCATCGGGCAGCTTATCCTTCAAAATCTTTTTGAGACGCGCACGCTCAGTATCGGGGAGCTTACGTGAAATACCGGTCATTGAGCCACCGGGCACATACACCAGGAAGCGACCGGGAAGCGAAACCTGACTCGTCAAACGCGCGCCCTTATGACCGATTGGGTCTTTGGTCACCTGCACCAGCACGGAATCGCCCGGTTTAAGTGCATTCTCGATCTTGCGGGGTGCACCGTCAAGACCGGTAACATCCCAGTTCACTTCACCCGCATAGAGAACAGCGTTACGACCACGCCCAATATCGACGAATGCTGCCTCCATGGACGGAAGAACATTCTGCACTTTGCCAAGGTAGACGTTCCCAATCAAGGAATCCTGCTGGGTTTTAGAGACAAAGTGCTCTGCCAGCACGCCGTCTTCGAGAACTCCAATCTGAATGCGCCCCTCTTTTTGGCGCACAAGCATCTGACGATCTACTGACTCGCGACGCGCCAAAAACTCTGCCTCGGTCACGATATGACGACGGCGACCCAGCGACCGGGACTCGCGGCGGCGCGCACGTTTAGCTTCAAGACGGGTAGAACCACGCACGCCAGTCACGGTGTCAGAAGCATGAGAATCTGCAAGGCGAGGAGTGCGGACCTTGGTAACGGTCTCAACCTCATCGTCGGCGTTACCTTCAATTTCTATATCTTCGGTTCCACGACGGCGACGGCGACGGCGGTGACTCGTCACCTCAGCTTCAGCTGCTGCCTCTTCACGACGGCGCTCCATACGGTCGCGGCGCTCTTGTTCCAAACGCTCGGCACGCAAACGCTCACGCTCCACAGCAACCGCAGAAGCAAGCTCAGAAAGCTCAGTGGGTTCGGGCGAATAGAATAGAGGCATAGCGCCCGGGCGCACCGATTCGCGCAACTGCGCAATCTTCTCATTCTGTACGTCACGCAAAGTTTTTGCTGGCTCCGCCGTTTCCTCTTCGTCTGACTCTTCATCTTCGAATGTGCTGGCAGCGCTCTCTTCGTCTGTCGGCTCAGAAGTCTCAGCTTCATCCTCTTCAGCGTCGTAGGTCGCTTGAGGCTCAGAGTCTTCATCGTTCTCTGCCACTAATTCCTCTGACTGGATGGTATGAGGTTCGTCAGCATCTTCGGTGTTTTCTTCCGAAGATATAATGGCTGTCTTATCTTCTTGAGCAGCTTCTTCAGTCTGGGCTTCTTCACGGTTATCAGAGACAGGCTCTGCTACCTCAGCCTGTTCGGCAAGTCCGGACACCTCAGTGTCCACCTCGGGAGAGGCAAGCTTTTCGGCAGAAGAATCGCGGGTTTCAGTTTTCTGAGATTCGGGTTGGGGCATAGTTTCATCAGCTGATGCTGCAGGCTCGGCGGCTTGGGTAAAAAGAGTATTAAGAGTGTTCGCTACTTCTTCGGCAGAGGCCGCAGCCACAGTCTTCCTTGGTGCAGGGGCATGCTTAGCCTTCTGATTACGTAAATCCGTTAACCCAGCCGCAACAGCGTCTTCGGGCGTGGGTTCAGCAACTTTCTTAGCGCGCGATGAGTTTTTACGACGCGGTGCTGCTGATACTGCAGACTCACTATCCTTCAGGGAATCTGTCTGCTTTTCAACCCGGGTATTATTTTTTTCCTGATGAGTTCTCATCGTCTCGCCGGAGACATCCTGTTTATCAGCGAGAGAGATCATATCAGCAAGAACATCCATATTCATGCTAGATTGATGGGCGTTCTTTTCGTCAGCCATTCTTTTCTTTCTTCTTCCTTCAAGAATTTTACGCCGCATCGTAAAACTCTCTACATCAACGCGTTAGCGTGTCATAAGCCTAATTACCAAGAAATACGTGGCTCAAGCCTGCTCTTTGTGTCTGCCTTCGTTTGCTTCCGGGCGTACAAGACGGCGAGCACGAAGTCGGCTTACTCCGCAAATACGGCGGATGCGTTTCTTCATGATGTTCTCGGCCAGTATGTTTAACCGAGATGTCACTAAGATGCCAATGCCTGGGGTCATCATCCGATAAAGTCTTATCTGAACTTTTGCTATGACGGATGCGCGTGCACGTTCT
The DNA here is from genome assembly GCF_001809415.1 of Rothia sp. HMSC058E10. Classification (NCBI taxonomy): domain Bacteria; kingdom Bacillati; phylum Actinomycetota; class Actinomycetes; order Micrococcales; family Micrococcaceae; genus Rothia; species Rothia sp. HMSC058E10. The sequence continues at coordinate 11,976 of NZ_KV797600.1, forward strand.
CTCGGTCAATATACTGGGTATCTTTTATGCGTGCGGGGCATAAAAACGTACCGCTCATCATTATACCGTGTGCAATCCAGAACACCCCATACATGCATAAAAAGCGCAACATTGGTGTGACCAACATTGCGCTTATAACGAGAGTAAAACCTAGCCGAGACCTAGTTCAGCATCACGTTTTTCGCGTGCTTTCTGCGCCAGTTTTGGGTTACTAGGCAGATACTCTGGCCCGGAACCTGTGGCAAAGGGAATACCGAGGATGAAAGCGAAAGGAGCTGCGATCAGTAAAATAACCCACACCATCGAGAACTTTCCTGCGGTCAGAAAGAGTAGCGCCGCCAAAAAAATTACTGCTGACGCCAGCATCAATATTGTGCCAAAGCCTTTCACGGATTCTCCTCGGTGATTGAACAATAACGCTACGATTATACGCCTCTTCTTAAAAATTTCGATGGCGTAGATTGGCAGAAGCACACATGTCGGCGCCTCTTTCCCCTATGATATTGAACAACCGCCACAGAATGAACGCAAACAAGATAGAGGAAAATTATGACCGAAAAGACCCTAATTCTGGTAAAGCCTGACGGTGTTGAACGCGGGCTTATTGGCGAGATTTTGAGCCGCTTTGAGACTAAGGGTTACGTGATTGAAGGACTGAAAATGCTTCAGCCCACCGAAGAACTTCTCGCCCAGCACTATGCTGAGCACGCAGGCAAGCCTTTCTATCGTTCCCTCGTGGATTTCATGGTTTCTGGTCCCGTGGTCGCCGCTGTTCTCAGCGGAGATCGTGTAATCGAGGGTGTACGTACAATGCTGGGGGCCTCGGACCCAACGACGGCAGCACCGGGAACAATTCGTGGAGATTACGGACGTGATTGGGATGAGGGTGTGCAAAAGAACCTAGTGCATGCCTCAGATTCCCCCGAATCTGCAGCCCGTGAGATTGCTCTTTGGTTGTCTTAGAGTTGAAACCATATAACAGTGAGGGTGGGTCTTCCATAATCTTCTGGAAGACCCACCCTCACTGTGTTTACATAAAAATTAGCGCATCATATTCATGATCACGTCAAAGAAGCGGATCACAATAATCCCAAAGATGAGAATGAGCACCAAGGTGATAGTAAACCAGCTCCACGTACCGATACTCTCACGAATATTTTCAGGGGCAGGAATAACGCTATGAGAAATATTGCGTACCGTCACCTTTATAAACATGGTAATCGTCATAACCCACACGATCATGCAAAAAAGACATAGGGCGTTAATGTGGAAGGTAGTCTCAAACCAGAGCCAGAAGACAAACGCTGTCGCGAGCGCTAAGCCGATGTTGGTGGCTACCCAGAACCATTTTTTGAAGGTAGCTCCTGCAAGCATGGCGGCGGCTATCGTCATAACGATGGAGAACCCTATGAGTCCGATGAAGGGGTTGGGGAATCCAAAGGCTTCAGCTTGCGGGGTACGCATCACGGTGCCGCAGTTAAGAAGGGCGTTGATGTCGCAGACCGAGGTATGCCCCGCATCCACGAAAATCTGAAGACGCTCAAAAACAAGGGTTGCCGATGAAGCCAGGGCTATAGCTCCCGTCATAAAGAGCCAGATCGCTAAGGAACGCTCCGATCCTTCTGCCGTATCTCGCTCACGAGAGGAAACCTGGGAGTCTATAACATCTTCAGATAGTAGATCGTCGGTTTCCGATGTTTGCTCAACGGCACCCATGTGCTGCTCCTTTACATATACCTGTTTATCGGTGGTGATAAGTGACGCATCATACCGCAGCCGCAGTATGATGCGTTAAACCCTTTGTAGCTATCCTAACGTGTTCGGCGCCTAGGGTTAAGTTTCTCGTCATAAAGACAGGGATTTTTATACCTATATCTTGGTGTTGCCAGCGATCATGGCATAATCGCCTGTATCGTTGCTTACTCACTCTCATATAAGTTTTTACGCTCCCATTCTTCTTGTTCGGCGGCGCGTATTTCGTTTTCGGCATCGATGCGGGTACCGGCGTGTAGCGCATACCACCAGCAGGCAACAAACGGGATTATTACCACGAGCGAGAAGGGTAACGCAATGACTGAGGCAAGAAGCATGGCGCCTTGAAGCACCCAACCAGCAGAGTATCCCCATGGTTTTGCCAGCTTAGCGGGTAGGAATATACACGCACCGGCAAGAACCAAACCTGCAACCCAGATTATAATTTTTACAGTGCTCGGATCGTTGAAATGAAGTCCGAAAACGGCTAGTGTGCCGAAGAAAATCGTGAATGCTTCGAGTACCAAAATAGTGGAAGCAAACATGACTTTCGTAGAACGTGGTTTCTTAACCGTTTCGGGCTTCCAATCCCGTTGAGCGCGTGTCATAAACTGCTTTTTTGCCATATAGTCTTAGCTTTCCTCAGGATTATCGGTGCCGTCTGCCAGAGGCAGTCCCAATGAGTCTTCTAACGGGATTTCACGAGGTTCCTCCCCCGCCAGCTCAGCCATAATCTCGCCGAATAGTTCATCGGAATCGGTTTCTGCAGCCTCAGCGAGTTCTTCAGGCTCGGCGTTGTGCTGTGCAGTGGATTCTTGGGCGGGTTGTGCCAGCAGGGTACGCGCCTCCCCAATGACCGTGACCGATCCTGTTATCAACACACCAGCAGATTCCTGCTCAAAGAGGGCGTTCTCCATAGCGGTGGCAAGCGCCTCATCCAAGTGGTCACATACCGTAATAATGTCTTCGTCGAACCCGGCGTCGAGGGCGATCTCTTGAAGTTCTTCCGGAGCAATGGCTCGGGAAGAATCTGAGGCAGAAAGATACAACCGGAAGGTAGCATCGGTTGAGTCTACGTATTCTTCACGAAGCACTTCAAAAATACCGAGAGCGTCTTTTTCGCCTAGAATACCGACGACTGCATGCACATGGGACAGTTCAAATGCCTCTTTAAAAGCCGTAGATGCGGCGCGCACCCCATGCGGGTTATGAGCGGCATCAAGCACCACCAAAGGCTCGTTACGAATCATCTCAAGTCGCCCTGGCGAACGTACCTGAGCAAATCCGGCAAGTACTACATCTCGCGCAAGGGCACGATCCCCACCGAAAAATGCCTCGACTGCGGCAAGAGCTAATGATGCGTTCTGCCCCTGGTGCTCACCGTGTAGGGGGAGCTCAATATCGGGGTATTCTCCTGCTAAACCTCGGAGAGTCAAAAGCTGCCCGCCGACCGCGCGGTCACGCTCAACCACACCAAATTCAACACCTTCGAAGGCGTACTTGGCGTTCTGCTTACGAGCAGTATCAAGAAGTATAGTCGCTACTTCAGGGTCTTGCGCCGCAGAAATAAGGTATCCGTCGGGTTTAATAATCCCGGCTTTTTCCGTTGCAATCTCAGCCAGGGTATCCCCCAGCATATCGGTATGATCAAGGCCAACGGGTGCCACGACAGAGACAATACCGTCGGCTACATTCGTAGAATCCCACGAACCACCGATCCCGACTTCTAGAATCACCACGTCCACGGGCTCATCGGCAAAAATAGCGAAAGCAAGCACAGTGATGGACTCAAAGAACGTAAGTTTTGGTTCTCCGCGTGCAGCAAATTCTTCGTCCACAAGAGTGAGGTATGGCAAAATTTCATCCCAAACGCGCACGAACGTGGCATCAGGCACCGGTTCACCGTTAATGCTGATGCGCTCGGTAACGCTTTCGAGATGCGGGCTAGTAAAACGCCCGGTGCGCAGATCATGAGCCAACAAAAGCGATTCAATCATGCGGGCGGTACTGGTTTTACCGTTAGTTCCGGTGATGTGGATGACCGGGGCGGCGCGGTGCACATCCCCGAGGATTTCAACGGCTCGGCGAACCGCATCCAGCCGGGGAGCCATCTTATTTTCGGGGGCGCGTGCCAGCAATTCACCGTAGACGCGTTCAACCCCTTCGGGGTTCGGGATTGCCGGGTAGCTCATCTCGCTCATAGTGTTCTTTCCTTGGCCGGTATCAAACTGTGCGACACAGCGTCTTTACCAGGATTCTGCCTTATGTACAGATATATGTTTGGGTGTATCGCCGCCCCAGCACGGTACATACCGCGGTGTGTTATATGTGCTGGGACGGCTTAGAGGCTATATTGCCCCTATTCTATGCTGCCTTTGCGACCGTAATGGTCAGGCTCTCGCCCTCCGTAAGATCCAGGGAAACCGCTAGGGTCTCGCCAGTGACCAGTTCCTCGTGGGTGCGCAGAGCCTCCAGGGTGTCCTGCGGGGCACTCACCGTTAGGTTAATGCGGTCAGAGACATTCAGTCCGGCATCTTTACGGGCCTGCTGAATAGCGCGAATAGTATCGCGGGCAATACCTTCCGCCACAAGTTCATCAGTTAATTCGATGTTCAGCACTAGGAAACCGCCGGGCAGCACGGCTGCCGCTTCACGCTCGGTACCGTCGTCCGAGGATGCTACCACGGTTACCAGCTCATATTCGCCGTCAACTAGTGCAAGCCCACCGTCGATGGCGTCGAAAGCAACGGTCACGGTACCGTCTTCGGCGATTGTCCAATCGCCAGATTTCGATGCCTTAATGGCTGTCTGAACCTGTTTACCAAGGCGAGGACCTGCGGCACGGGCATTCACCTTCAGCCGTTGCGAGATACCGTAGTCGGCAGGGTTAGCGTCCTGTGCATTCACGAGGATAACCTCACGCAGGTTCAGCTCGTCCTTCACAATCTTGGCGAAGTAATCGGTACCCTTAGCACCGAATGCGGTTTCCAGCTGTGCGAACTGCTCGTTGGCAATGGCCGCCGTGAGCGATTGCAGAGGCTGACGCACACGGATCTTCTTCTCTTTACGCAGAGAAGACCCTACAGAGCATACCGCCCGTACGGTTTCCATGAGCGAAAGCAGCTCAGATTCATCAGCAAAGTCTTCAGCGGCAGGCCAGTCGGCAAGATGTACCGAACGCTCGCCGGTCAAGCCACGGTAGATTTCCTCGGTCGTGAGCGGCAGAAGTGACGCCGCTACCTTTGATACCGTCACCAAAGCAGTGTACAGGGTATCGAAGGCATCGGGGTCTTCGTCAAAGAAACGTTCACGTGAGCGGCGCACATACCAGTTGGTGAGCGCATCAGCGTAAAGACGCAGATGCTCGCAGGCGCTCCAGATATCATAGGAGTCCATGTCTACGGTAACCTGCTGTACCAGCTCCCGGGTTTTACCCAAGATAAAACGATCCATCACATGCTGCGAATCGTACTTCACCTGTGCCGTATACCCCTCGCCTTTGTTGGCAGCATTCGCGTAAAGAGCGAAGAAGTGATAGACATTCCAGAGCGGAAGCATCACCTGTCGTACCCCTTCACGAATGCCCTGCTCGGTCACAATCAGGTTGCCGCCGCGCAGAATTGGCGATGACATGAGGAACCAGCGCATAGCGTCCGAGCCGTCACGGTCAAGAACTTCAGAGACATCCGGGTAGTTGCGCAGCGACTTTGACATTTTCTGCCCATCAGAGCCGAGCACGATGCCGTGGCTGACAACATTCTTAAAAGCAGGACGGTCAAATAGTGCGGTCGCCAAAATATGCAGGGTGTAGAACCAGCCGCGGGTCTGACCAATATACTCAACGATGAAGTCCGCCGGATAGTGGTTCTCGAACCAGTCCTTATTCTCGAAGGGATAGTGAACCTGCGCATACGGCATCGACCCGGAGTCAAACCATACGTCCAGTACGTCTTCGACGCGACGCATCGTAGACTTACCCGTTGGATCATCAGGGTTTGGACGCGTCAGCTCATCAATATAGGGGCGGTGCAGATCTGGCTGCCCCTCCTTGTTCAGCGGCAGGCGACCAAAGTCAGCTTTGAGTTCTTCAAGCGATCCGTATACATCAACACGAGGATAATTTGGATCGTCCGAAACCCAAACGGGAATAGGAGAACCCCAGAAACGGTTGCGCGAAATTGACCAGTCGCGAGCGTTCTCAACCCACTTACCGAACTGCCCGTACTTGACATTTTCGGGAATCCAGTTGATCTGCTCGTTCAGCTCAGACATGCGGTCTTTGAACTCGGTCACCTTCACATACCAAGAGGTAATGGCGCGGTAAATAAGAGGATTACGGCAGCGCCAGCAGTGCGGGTAGGAGTGCACATAGGATTTCTCCACGATGAGCGTACCATCTGCCTTGAGAGCATTAATAATGGTGCGGTTTGCCTCGAAAACCTGAACTCCGGCGATACCCGCAAGTGCGGTAGACCCCGAAGGGCTAGGCTGTCCGAATAGGGGAAGGAACCTGGCGCCTTCATCTACCGAAAGCACCACGGGAATATCGTAGGATTCACAAACTTTCTGGTCGTCTTCACCATAGGCAGGTGCCTGATGAACGATACCGGTACCATCGGTGGTACTTACGTAATCGGCAACGAGAATCTGCCATGAGGTTCCTGTGCCCCATTTCTCGGCATCGGCGAAGTAATCCCACAGCGGAGTGTAGCGCACACCTTCTAGTTGGGAGCCGGTGTAGCGCGCTGTGATGGCGGCTGCCGCATCCTCGGCGGGGCTCTCCCCTGCATACCCGAGGTCTTTCGCATAGGTTCCCAACAAATCAGCTGCGATGAGGAAGCGCCGTCCGCTGAGCTCACCGGCACCGGGAACTACGACGTATTCAATGTCGGGTCCGACGGCGAGCGCCTGGTTGGTGGGTAAGGTCCAGGGGGTGGTGGTCCAGGCAAGCGCCTCAACGCCTGCCAGTTCAGCGACAATATTTTTATTGGCAGCGAGCGAGTCGTCCGCGGTGAGAGCGAAAGCTACCGTGACGGTCTGATCTTGACGATCCTGGTAGACGTCGTCATCCATGCGCAGCTCGTGGTTCGATAACGGGGTTTCGTCTTTCCAGCAGTACGGCAGAACACGGAACCCTTGGTACGTGAGCCCTTTATCGTAGAGACGCTTGAACGCCCAAATCACGGATTCCATGTACTCAACGTTGAGGGTCTTATAGTCGTTCTCGAAGTCCACCCAACGCGCCTGCCTGGTAACGTATTGTTCCCACTCGTTGGTGTATTTGAGCACGGAGGCGCGCGCGGCATCGTTGAAATTATCGATGCCCATCTCTAGGATTTCTTGTTTATCGGTCATGCCGAGCTGTTTCATGGCTTCAAGCTCGGCAGGCAGACCATGAGTGTCCCAGCCGAAGCGGCGTTCTACTTTATGCCCGCGCTGAGTTTGGTAACGTGCTACAAGGTCTTTCGCGTAACCTGTGAGCAGGTGCCCGTAGTGCGGCAGACCATTTGCAAATGGAGGGCCATCGTAGAAGACGAATTCGTTATCGCCGTGGGGCCCGGCTTCGCGGTTATCGATAGATGCTTGGAAGGTTCCGTCTTTCTTCCAATAGTCGAGTACAGCTTCTTCGAGCTTAGGGAATTTAGGTGATGCGCTTACACCGTAGCCTGAGGCTTCAAACGCGCTCACCTTGGGGTAGATATTTTCTGACATGCAGTGCGCCCTATTTCTGTTCAGATTCCCGCCATTGGGTACGTGAACCGCACCCTTTGCCGAGGATGGACAAACGGGTGCAAGGACGCCTTCATCGTGCGCCCCTCATGGAGCGTATATGCTGGCGCGGTACCACCTTGCTTACTGATACAGACAAACGCACCGACCTCCCCCGGGGCTATGAACTGTTCATCAGGAACGTTCTTACGCCCCCGGAGAGCGGCGCGTTGAGCGAGTATCAGTCGCTTATTAACAGCTGTATCGGGCTTAACCGTCCGGGTCTACTAAGACTGCATCTGTTCCGCTAAGGCGCCCCTCGCCGCAGCGAAAAGGTGGGGTCCCGCAGGTGCGGTCTGTTCTTCCGAATTGCTCGCCGGTGATCGCCGGGTCTTTGCAAACATCTACATTCTATGGGGTTTGCAGCTACGGGTGCAAGCTACAAAAAACCCAATTTTTACCCGCTTTCAGAACCTCTGTGACGCATCTCGGGCGTGTCATAAATGCATGTTTTTACAGATATACTCAATGTTTTCATGCACTTTCAGTTGAATATTAACTCTCGACACTAGATATTGGGGTCATTCTTGCCAGCATCCACTAAATATGCATTTTTACGTGCTCTGTCAACGAAAAAATTTTCGTTTATCTAGCGTTTATACAGCACATGGGACGTCCTGTTTCTCTGAAGAACACGCCCAGAATGCTGTGGGAAAGTTCACGGGTCTCCCCACATCGATTTCCTTCCTCAATGATGCACTTCTGACATTCCGCGCCAGTTCGGCGCCCCCTCTGAAATAAGGGGTTATTGAGTCTGAAAAACATAAATTTTTAACAGAAGCCCCTAGCCCCTGAATGCTCTGCTCGGGTAAGTGTAGCTCGCGTTCTTCATGTGCACGGCAAGCAGAGTCGTCTCGGTTGCTAATTCGGGAAGCCCCAGAATCTCGGAATTCTCCATAGAAAGCAATCCGTTATGTTCTATTAGCAATAACTTTTGGGGTTATGAAACAGAAAACATCTTTGCACAATATTTACACTTCCCTCTAGATAGGAAGAGGTGACGGATTTTAGACTGGATTACATGAAGAAAACCCGCACGCGATCCGCCGGAACACCGCTGTTTATTGGAGCCGCTATCGCAGGTTTATTGCACGCTGCACCCAGCTTTTACTGGATGTGCGGCGGGATGTGGCTGTTAGATACCGTGGGGCCGATGGCTGTCGAACTACAGCAAGAGGGTAACGTTCCGGTGCGGTTTTTACTGGCTGCCGTGTTTATCGCCAAAGTTACGGGCGCACTTGTGCCGCTTATAGACCATCTACGACCGCCTGCGCACGCATGGGTTCGCGTTGTTTCTTGGGTGGGCGTTTTAGTGCTTATAGGCTGGGGCGGCCGTGGAACTTTTGCGGGGTGGCAGCGTGTAGTAACTGGTCAAGCTTCCCTGGATAATCCAATCATCGCGGGGCACACCTACTTATGGAGTCCCCTTTTCCTCATTTGGGGACTGCTGCTGTGTGGGGCGTTATTCGTCTCGCGCGCTCGACGCCAGAAAGTGTCGTCAACAGGCTAAAGACCACTCGGCGTATGACCTTAAGAGATGTTGAAGGCATCTGCCACATCGCTACTACATATAACGTTTTGGGTAGAAATGGAGGCTTAAATCCCCTCGGCAGAAAGCTTCTTAATGTATCCGGTTAGTTCAAGGAATGTACAGTCGAGGATTTTTACATAATTATTATCTTCTGGCTCCCCGAAAGTATTTGGGGAGCCAGAAGAATTTTTGAAAATTACTTTAGAGATTTCTGCGGCTAAAACCGTAAGAGTAATGTAGCTAGGCAGCGGAGGAAGAGCTGTTGCCATTTTCAACAAGCTGAGGATATTTTTGCTTCAGATAGGTATTGGTAACGTACTTCCACGATCCACCATCGTATATGGTCACCATGTAGATGTTATCCGCTGTATCTGCTGGCTGGTCTGCCACTTCTTCCTTGCTGAGGTGGGCTTTATAGGCTTCAAACTTTTCACCATAATTCCAAGCAACAGCAACGATATCGGATTCGAATACTACCATAGGCCTTTTATCAAGAATCCAGCACTTGAGGTCGTACCCTTCCATCCAGCCACCACCGTTATAAATGTCACGATACAAGTCAAATTGTGGTCGAAGATTCGGATCATCTTCATGGCTAAGTTTCTTCGCATATTCAGAATTTCCGGTAAGAACCGCGTAAAGGAATGATGCCTCATAGGCGGCAAGAGCCTTATATGAGCCTTCCAGGGTCTTCTGGCGTATGGCATTCTCGTCAATATCAGGTTCGGGAACGTTCTTTGCAGGCTCGGTGTTGGTTGCGGGAGTATAACCGCCTTTATCTTTAGTCGGAAGTTTTATGTCTCCCGCATATTTATTCCAGTCAGCAACGAACTTTGCGTACTCTTCCGGTGAGGTCGAGTCGCTGGGTGAACTTGTTGACGAAGCGCTAGAGCTTGAAGAGGATGAGCTGTTGCTCGGCGAGTTTTGAACACTCTTGACGGAGGGGGCGCATCCGGCGAGGGCTGCAATCCCAAAAGCCCCAAAACCAATAAGAGTAGCGCGACGTGAAGGAGTAGAGGTGAAAGTGGTGTATGGCGAATTCATTGGTTTTCTCTTTTCAGTATGCGTATGTTTTTGAGTGATTACTCTGCACCGTAACAACCGCGTCTGAAAAGACCCTGAACTTTCGTACCCACAACCTGAGAGTAGCCTAAAAGTTACAGAACAAAATTCTAAGAATTAGACCTGCAGGTAAATATCGCCGTCTCGCACTTCTAGAGGGTACACACCGATCGTATAGTCAGCGCCTGAGACACACTCACCCGTAGTGAGATCGTATACCTCTTTATAAAGAGGCGAGGCGATAGTTGAGTGCCCGTCTTTCTCTCCAACAATGCCGCGAGCAATCACAAGAGACTGACTATTAGGGTCACGATGATCGCATGCATAGTACCCATGCTTAGTTTTAAAGATTGCATACTGCTGACCTTTGACGAGGGCAACTTCGCCCCAATTTTCTTCGAGTTCACTTTCGGGACAGATGCGAACCCAGGAAGATGCTACGGCGGCATTTTCAGTCATACGGCTCTACCTTTCGACAGGTGCTATCTATGCAACCGGTCACAGTCAAGAGCTACATATCAAATCAGCATAGACAGAAGGCGGCATACGAGAGCACAAGTATTTCTTGTGTGTTCTGTTTGGAGTCTACCCTATAAAAACCACAGATAAAAATATGACATACCTAAGCTACTAAAGGTCTGAAAAACCCTTAAAAACACAGCGCTTTAGGGAGTTTAGGCTTACCTAAAACAACAATCCTTAGGGTCAAAAACACCCATTAATCCCTAGATATTTCAAGGAATTTCCTTAAAATTTTTCTCAAAAATACCGATTTTGGCACTTTCGTCGTATAGCCTCTGTGTAAGATAAAAACAGCGACTTTTTACAAGCAAGAATCTGCGTATAAAACAACATAATCCCACACTCTTGTTGTTCTGGCTCAAGGTTTGTTCCCGGTTTTCCTGCATTGCCGGTTCCTAGAGACAGGTCATTCTTTGCTGAAGTCGGTATACACACAACTAGGAAGGACAAATATGTCTCAGAACGGCCCTGGGAACACCGCCCGTAATATTCTGGTCGTCGGTGCAGGACCCGCAGCATGGCGTTTTGTACGCGCTTATCATGAAGGTGCCCAAGACGCTGGACGCGCCTCTGACACCATTACCGTTCTCAATGATGAACCGTATATTCCGTACGACCGCGTTGCTATCGAACAGCTTTTCAAAGATACCGACAAAGACCTTACCCTTGGCGACCCAGCGCTCTGGGACGAGTCCACGATCAACCTGGTTAACAATACCCGTGGCGAATCACTCAACCGTGACTCGCGCGTTGTTAAAGGTTCAGACGGCGTAGACTACCCCTACGATGTGCTTGTATTCGCTACCGGTTCAAGTGCGGTGCGCATTCCGATTCCTAACGCAGATTGCGCCCATGTATTCCGCACCGCAGACGATGTTAAAAACATGGTCTCCGAAGTTGAACGGTTGCAGACTAAACTTGGGCGCGCACCGCGCGGTATTGTTGTCGGCGGAGGCCTTCTCGGGCTGGAAGCCGCAGAAGGTCTCAAAGACCTTGGTGCCGAACCCACCATCCTTGATGTTGCCCCGTGGCTTCTCTCCGTGGAGGTCGATCAGGGCGGCGGTTACGCGGTCAACGCCCAGATCAAAGCAACCGGGATCGACATCGAAACCGGTGCGTTCATATCCGCTATCAACAAAGATGCCTCAGGCGAGGTTATTTCGGTCTCCGTAGCAGATTCCACCTCGGACGAAGCCGTTATTCACCAGATTGATGCAGACCTCGTGGTCTTCGCTGCAGGTATTCGCCCCAACGATGAGCTGGCACGCGCCGCTGGACTAGAGACTGGCGAACGCGGTGGTATTCTCGTCAATAATGCATGCCACACAAGCGACGAGCATATCTGGGCTATCGGCGAAGTAGCCTGCGTACTTGGACGAACTTGGGGTCTGGTTGCCCCCGCCAACGCAATGGCGGATGCGGTCGCCAAGAATCTGCTCAACGGCAACGAAGATGCTCAGGTCGAAGAATTCGATATCGCCACGAAACTCAAATTCTCAGGCGTACAGGTTGCAGGCTTCGGTGACCGCCGCGGCACCACGGAAGGCTGCCTCGAAATTCTCTTCGCAGACCCCGCGCGCGGCATGTACCAGAAGATCGTGACCAGCGGCGACGCCAAGACTCTCCTCGGCGGCGTTTTTGTGGGAGACACCGCTCCTTTCGATTCCCTCAAGCCGCTGCTGGGACGAGAACTCCCGGCAGAGCCCAATGTGTATCTCACGGCGGCAGGTGGCGGCGACGGTATTCCCGATACAGAGCTGCCCGACGATGCCATTCTCTGCTCGTGCAACAACATTAGCTTCGGCGAAGTCCGTCAGGCAGTGGTTGACGGCAACCACGACGTACCTGCCCTAAAGGCATGCACCACGGCTGGCACCCAGTGCGGCTCCTGTGTGCCCATGCTACAGAAAACCCTCGAACAGCAGATGAAAAAGATGGGTATGACCGTCTCTAAGGCGCTGTGCGAACACTTCGATTTCTCCCGCGCAGAGCTTGCGGAAGCGGTACGCCTTACCAACCTCGACGACTTCGATTCGGTCATTGCACGCTTTGGGCACGGCGGCGACGGCTGTGCTATCTGCAAACCAACGGTCGCATCCATTCTTTCATCTTTCCGCAACTCCTACGTACTCGATGCCGGTCGCGGCGGCCTACAGGAAACCAACGATCGTGCTCTGGCAAACATGCAGAAGAACGGTACCTATTCGGTTGTTCCGCGCATCCCCGCAGGCGAAATTCCCGCTAAGAAGCTAGCCGTCATTGCTGCCGTTGCGGATGAGTTCAACCTCTACGTCAAGATCACCGGTGCGCAACGTATCGGTATGTTTGGCGCCCGACTGGAGCAGCTGCCCTACATTTGGGAGCGGCTGGTTGATGCTGGATTCGAATCCGGTCAGGCATACGGCAAGTCACTGCGTAACGTTAAATCCTGCCTCGGCTCAACCTGGTGCCGCTACGGTGTTCAAGACTCGGTGGGTATGGCCGTCGAGTTGGAGAATCGCTACCGCGGTCTGCGTTCACCCCACAAGTTCAAGTTTGGTGTCTCCGGCTGTAACCGTGAATGTGCCGAAGCACAGGGCAAAGACGTGGGCCTGATCGCCACCACCAACGGCTGGAACCTATATCTGGGCGGTAATGGCGGCGCAAACCCCGCTCACGGTCGTCTGTTCGTCAAGGATGCCTCCAGTGAAGAAGTTGTTCGTTACATCGACCGCTACCTCATGTACTACATCCGCACGGCGGATAAGCTACAGCGCACCGCCCGATGGCTCGAAGACCTTGACGAAGAGCACGGTGATGGTTTAGCTCATCTGCAATCCGTACTCATCGAAGATTCTTTGGGAGTCTGCGAGGACCTGGAACGAGATATGCAGCGCCACGTGGATTCTTACCAGGACGAATGGGCTGCCACCCTCAAAGACGAACGCCGTCTGCGCCGCTTCCGCGCCTTCATCAACGAGCCCGACGGCAGCGATGAGGCAGCGCACCTGTTTGTTCTTGAACGTGAGCAGATCCGCCCAGCAACACCCGAGGAAATTGCTGCCGCCGAGAAGGGCGAAGGCAATACCGTGCTGGTGACGGGAGCGAAAATCCCAGTCGGCCCACCCAGCGCGCATAATCCTGTTCCAGCGAACGCATAAGGACCCGCCCATGTCACCTAAAATTCCGCCGTTTCCACCGCGCGAATTTGCGACGATAGATGAGGTTCTAGCCAATATTCCGGCGGGTGTTGCTCAAGACGCGCCTTTAGTTCCAAGCTCCCGGGCAGATGTACCCGGTAAGGTGTACATCGCCGGGGGCGGTCCCGGTGCTCTCGATTTGCTGACTCTACGTGCTGTTCGAGCGCTCGGTGAAGCCGATGTCGTGCTACTAGATCATTTAGCTCCACAAGAGCTTGCCGAATACGCTCCAAACGCCCTGATCATTGACGTGGGCAAAGTACCCGGTAAGCATGCGGTGCCGCAGTCACGCATCCAGCAACTCATGATTGACTATGCACTCGCAGGCAAAACCGTGGTGCGGCTCAAAGGCGGCGATCCATATGTATACGGTCGCGGTGCTGAGGAGCTAGATGCTTGTTTTGCAGCCGGACTGGATGCTGAGGTTATTCCGGGCATTACTAGCGCTATTGCGGTGCCTGCCCGCGCTTCTATCCCCGTGACTCTGCGTAAAGTATCGTCGATCTTTACTGTAGTTTCGGGCCATTCGGGGCTTGATGAAACCGATATACAAGCTGTTGTTTCAACGTTGCGCGCTCATGGTACCGTGGTGCTTCTGATGGGTGTGCGTACTCTGCCGGATACTATCGAGCAGATAATGTTGCGCGGTGTTGAAAGCGATATGCCGTTGGCCACCATTGAGAAGGGCTTCACGGACCAAGAGCGCGTTATCGTCACGACCTTGCAGCAAGCTCCTCAAGACTGCCAAGACGTTAAATCACCTGCTATTACAGTCATTGGTGAGGTCGTCTATTATGCACGCGACGATCGGCATCAGTTCATCAGTCATGTACATGAACGGCTGCGTGAGCAATCCACGTCTTGAGTTCTCTGCCGCTCAGAAACTTGCTCCATAGTGGATTGATTATCCGCTAATTCTGGCGCATACAACGTGGCTTCCGTCTTCGTTTTCCTAGTTGTCGAAGGCGGAAGCCATTTTATATGCTTGACCGTATTTGAGTATTATTCGGTAGCGGCGACCAACGCCTCGTCAAGACGAGATAGAGCGCACTGAGCAATAATGCGTGCGGAGGCAATATCGTGAGAGGATACCAACGGTGCAGCCACTATAGTTGAAGCGCTAACCGCCTCGATATCACGTCTCATCTTTTTGGCAAAAAATCCATCTGCAAGCAGGTACGGGGACGCGAACCTTGGTTGCTCTTGACGAGCTATATCAATTATTGTCGGCTCAATTGCTGCGATAAAAGCGTTTCTGGTAGGTGTGTGAAGAACTTCTGCGAGCAAATCGGCGGCGCGCTGCATATCTGCTCGCCCATCTTGGCGGGATGAACCTGCAGCCCCTTGAACAATCGGTGGTGCGGCAGAACCGGTAGCTATTTTTTCATGCCATCCAATTTCCTCAAGCCGAGTTCGCTGAAGATGGGCAAGTCGCGCATCCGGCCCCAGAGAGGCAGCAATATGAATATCTTTAACTCCGCTGGTACGTGCAGCGCGCCTTAGATCAACCTGGGTGTGAAATCCTGTGGACAGTAGAACCGGCACAATAACACAAGGCTCGCCATCCGGTAAGGCTTGAGCGGCTTCATCTACACTCGGTGTCTGCACGTCTACATAAGCTTCGTGAACTTTATATTCTCGCCCGTCAGACGTGCTTCGTTCATGAAGTAGCTTTTGAAGCTCGGCGCGCACGAGGGCAATCGCTTGGCGCCCTTCTGAAGAGTCAGTACCGTGAGAGGTCGCAAGAATATTGAGAACAGACATAGCTCAAGTGTACGCGTCTGAAGAACCCGACTCACCTATAAAGGTAATTACCACCTTATAGAAGGGCATAAAGAATGGGTACCCGTACGATGCGGGCACCCATCCTTTGTACCTATTCACAACACACGGAATTCGTGTGCTTCCCTATGTGATAACCTGCGGACTACCGCAGAGGTTCTTATACGTTGTCTTTCTTACGACGACGAGCCGCAACGAGAGCGGTACCTGCCACCAGCGTTGAGCCGCCAAGCGTCGTGAAGAGTACAACGCCGTCAGCACCGGTACGAGCCAGGTTACGCTTATTAGCTGAGGTCGTAGCTGCAGAGCTCAAGTTACTGTGCGCATTACCAGTATTGGCGTCCGGTTCAGCTTGTACTGCATCGCCTTCTGCAGATCTGTTCAGAGCAGCTGCACCGCCTTGTCCGCCGTTGTTGTGTCCAGCCTTCTTAGCGCCGGGGCGGGTTGCGGCGACGTTGGCATTGTTATCCTCACCACCGGGTGCCGGGTGCGAGTCATCAGAAACCATCGCTACTGTGTATGCCTGTACATGTTCTTCACCCTTGGGATTGCTAATCGCGACGATACCGTATGAGTACCCTGGACGCAGCTTTGCAGCTTCGACTTCCAGCTGTGCAGTGAACGAACCATCAACAATTTCTGAGGGTTTCACAAAGACGCTCTTGATGGCTTCGCCTTGTGCTTTACCTTCGCTATCCAATTCGAAGATAGTAACTTCAACGCCTTCTGAGACGTGTTCGCCGGTAAAACCAGTACCCCGGACTACAACGACGTTAGTTGCTGCATCGCCAGAGAAGTGTGCGCTATCGACACGCAGCGAAGCCTTATTCGCTACATCCATTGTGGTTTCTTCCGCAGGCGATGCAGGGGCGGGAGCTGAAGAAGTTGCGGAGGGACTAGCAGATGCGGTCTCTGAAGCTTCAGCAGATGCACTGGAGGGGGTTGCACTAGCTGATTCAGACGCGCTGGAAGCCTCGCTCTTCCCTGTATCAGCGGATGCGCTTGGTGCGGGAGCCGCGGACGACTCTTGGGGTTTGGGAGTTACTGTCTCTGTAGGTTTAGGCGCCTGGGTATTCTCGGGCTGCGCCGGTGCGGCAGTCGAGGCGTCCTTCTTACTAGATTCCTGAGGAGCCGGGGCCTCACTCGTTACAGTATGAGTAACGCGGCGCTGCTTGAGCTCAACGATGGTACCTGCTACAAGGTGATCTTTACCGCCGGGGTTACTGACAGCAACAATTGCATAGCTCTTATTGCCTTTCAGTCTGCTTGAGCTGACGTTCACAGTGGCGGTAGCAGTACCATCAATGAGTTCTTGGGCAGAGACACGACCGGTTGCAAGAGGGGCGCCTACAGGGCGGCCTTGAGCATTTACTTCCTGAATGCGAACCTCTATAGAGCTACCAACGCGCGGACCGTAGAAACCACTGACACGCACGGTGAAAGGGCTAAATTCGTTATCGGTGTAGATAGTGGCAGAATCAACAGAAACCTTAGGAGCGTTCTGGCGCCCCTCTGAGGTTTCATCGCCCTCATTCTCAACCCCGATAACCTTTGTGCCGGGAGTAGCCTTTGAGGTTTTCTCGGTCTGTTCTGGAACGGCAGAGGTTTCAGATGGTTTAGCTTCAGGGGTTGAGGCTGAAGCAGTCTCAGAGGCGGTCGGAGATTCGGATTTTACCGGTTTTTCCTGTTCAGGCACCTGTGTAGAGGCCGCAGAAGCGGTTTCCTGAGCACCTGCCGGTTGAGCAGATGCGTTGGATTTTGCCCAAGGGATAGTCTGAAGCGGCAATGAGGAATTCTCATGCGTCGATTCAGTAGCGGAGGTATCTGAACCGGTCGAACTACCTGCTTCAGATGCAAAAGTAGCAGGAACATAGCTTAACGTTCCTGCTGTAATAACGGTCGCGGCGGCGAGTGCGTAGACACGGGTTGACTTCTTTGGAGCCATGTTTCCCTCTTTGAAGTTATGTGAGTTGAGCTACTGCATATTTCTGTGATGTGAGTGCCAGATTCAGTTACTCATTGACCCATCTCAATTTATCGGTGACGCCCTAACACTAGCATTCGTGAGGGGCTTGCAATGAGAAACTGTACCACCATCCCAAAAGTGTTATCAAATATTTATTTTTACCATTACTTAATACACGTTAAAATCAGACCAATAGCGCATATATTACGAATATTGGGGGTAATCCTCAGGTTCCTCTTGAAGGAATACCAGACACTGCGCGCGAAACTTTAGTTTTGCACGCCGTGTCTGTACTTGTCCTAAATACCTCTTTAAATATCTACGAGGACCGGATGACTTTGAACTGGCTTGCCTGAGCAATCGGGCGCAAAGTCACATGATCAAGATTGATATGGTGAGGGATATTCAATGCAAAGACTACTGTCTGAGCAACGTCTTCTGCCACCAGAGGGTTCTGTACCCCGGCATATACCTTTTCTGCAGCTTCCACAGAACCCAAGCGGTTCAATGAAAATTCTTCTGTATGCACCATACCCGGGCGAATCTCAATGACGCGCACATTGTGATCAGCTTCCTCAAGGCGCAGAGCCTCGGTAAGTCCCCGAGCACCGAATTTCGCGGCGTTATACCCTGCACCTCCTTCATAACCGTTTTCGGCTGCTGTGGAGGTCAGGTTCAGAATACTCCCCTGACCGTGAGCCCTCAGTGCGGGGGCAAAGGCACGCACCGTATGTAGAATTCCGAGCACATTCAGGCGGTACATCGCTAGGTAATCATCCGGATCTCCATCAGCAACACGGTCAAGACCGATCGCTCCCCCAGCGATATTAACCAGCGCATCAAGCTGTGAGTGCTCCATCATGATCTGCTTTGCA
Organism: Rothia sp. HMSC058E10; assembly: GCF_001809415.1. Lineage (NCBI taxonomy): Bacteria > Bacillati > Actinomycetota > Actinomycetes > Micrococcales > Micrococcaceae > Rothia > Rothia sp. HMSC058E10. The sequence goes on from NZ_KV797600.1 coordinate 30,414, forward strand.
GCTGCGTTTACTGCCGATTCATCAGTAACGTCACAGGTTATAGGATGCGCTCTGGTCTCTGCTTCAAGCGTGCGAAGACGTTCGGTACGGCGAGCAAGCGCATAAACCGTCCATCCGGTAGCCGTTAGCTGTTCAACGGTTGCGCGACCGATGCCACTGGAGGCTCCTGTTACGACGGCAACTTTACCCTCACAAGCGTTGGGGGCAAATGGATTGGCAGGAATACGAGTATTGTCTAGCATCATGAACTTACCTTTCCGCGTCGGTGGTGAAAGTCTTGTTCATCTATGATGCCATACACAAAATTATCGTATAGGAAGATAGGCAATGCGCGCTAACAGAGTCACACGCGCATCGTACATCTGCGGGATAGTAGATAGCATTATCCATTCTTCCCGCTCTCATGAACGCTCACCTTTAAAGGTGCATAACGCAGTACTTTTAGCGTTTCCGCTGGGGAAAACCCCATTTAGAACGTTTACCGTCACGGAAACCCAGACGATGCTCAAAATGGCGAGAGCTGCTGCCCGTCTTCGTAGTATCGGGAGGAACGGTTCCTGCTTTTGCTGACATGAGGTATAAAATTCCCGCTCCCGGCAAGAAAAGCACAAGCGGAAGTATCATGTGCAGACGCTCTTCGTTGTATCCGGTTCGCGTTGTTAAATGCCAAACGCAAACCGCAACGATCGCGAGATGAAGAGCAAGTACCGTCATAACAGGAGCTGATATCTCAAACATGGAAGTCCCTTGAAAAGTTTTCCTGTGTGATACTCACCAGTCTACTCTTATGCGGTATCTTGTGATAGGGAATCGAGAGATAACACACGGTGAATAGATAAATACATCACATAAGGCACGGAAACTACAGATATACCTATGGATCTTTTAGCATTTCGCTCTCGCAGCGCACGATGCAATGCTCTCTATACCCGCCGCGAGCAGCTTTGTGCTCGGGCCGAGCAAATCCGTGCAAGAACGCGTCGCCCCTGGAGCTCCGATCTACATTTCCTCTTTGGACAGACCTATCGGGACCCAAAGTTCTATCATTATTTTTCGCATCTTCCACGCCGGGAACAGCGCCGTTTTCTCGCCTCGCAACGCGAGCTTATTGCACGAGTTGAGCGTGCGTTGGCAGAGTATGAAGTACGGGCATATGCTGCGTGATGATACGTTTCTGCGCTATATAGGACATCTAGAAACGCACTTAGCGTAAAGGCGCCAACCTACGCTATGCGATACACCGCCACAGCCCATAAAGTATGAGAAAATAGCCCCTATGGCTGAAAATACTCAGGGCTCAGACTCGCCCGCACAGATTAACGTTCCTGATCGTCCCGCGCTTGAAGGCCTCGAAGAGAAACTCTCCGAACGCTGGGCACAGCAGAAAACTTACACCTTCGACGAGAACACGACGCGCGAACAGGTTTATTCGATTGATACCCCACCGCCGACCGCGTCCGGCTCGCTCCATGTGGGGCATATGTTCTCCTATACTCAAACCGACGTTATTGCCCGCTACCAGCGTATGAGCGGTAAGAATGTCTTCTATCCTTTGGGCTGGGATGATAACGGTCTACCCACCGAACGTCGCGTACAAAACTACTACGGTGTGCTGTGCGACCCTTCCGTTCCCGATAGCCCAGATTTTCGCCAGCTGATTCCGCTCAAGGCCGATGGCTCGCCCAAACCCGACCGCAGCCAAGCAAAGTGGCCACGTATTTCACGCAATAACTTCATTGAGCTATGTGAAGAACTCGCTGTTGAAGACGAGAAAGTTTTCGAGCATCTTTTCACAGCCCTGGGGCTTTCCGTCGACTGGTCCCATACCTACCGCACCATAGATGCGCATTCACGCAAAGTCTCACAGCTTGCATTCCTCAAAGACCTTGAGGCGGGTAATGCTTATATGGCGGAGGCTCCGACTATGTGGGACGTTACCTTCCGAACCGCCGTAGCGCAGGCCGAGCTTGAAGATAAGGAACGCGACGGAGCCTACCACCGTATAAGCTTCCACCGCGAAAATGGCGAAAAAGTCTGGATTGAGACTACCCGTCCCGAGTTGTTGCCTTCATGCGTGGCGTTGGTGGCGCATCCCGATGATGAACGGTATCAGCCGCTCTTCGGAACGAAAGTGATTTCTCCTCTATTCGGCGTTGAGGTCGAGGTGATGGCGCATCCGCTGGCTCAGCCTGATAAGGGGGCCGGCATCGCCATGATCTGTACCTTCGGTGATACCACCGACGTTACCTGGTGGCGTGAGTTGCAGCTTCCAACCCGAGCCCTCATCGGGCGTGACGGCCGTTTCTCCCGCGAGACTCCCGAATGGATTACCTCTGCCGAAGGCCGCGAACGCTACGAGCGCATGGCGGGCACCACCGTCTTTACCGGTCAGAAGACCGTAGTCGAAATGCTTGTTGAAACTGGCGAGATGGAGGGTGAGCCGAAAAAGATTAAACACCCCGTCAAGTTCTATGAGAAGGGCGATAAGCCCCTTGAGATCGTGGCTTCACGCCAGTGGTATATTCGCAACGGTGGTCGTGACGCCGAGCGCCGCGAAAAGCTTATTGAGCGCGGACGCGAAATCAACTGGGTTCCCTCCTTTATGCGCAGCCGCTACGAAAACTGGGTGGAAGGTCTTAACGGCGACTGGCTGATTTCCCGTCAGCGTTTCTTCGGCGTTCCGTTCCCGCTCTGGTACCCGCTTGATGCCGAGGGTGAGCCGGATTATGAGAACCCGATTCTGCCAGCTGAGGATATGCTTCCGGTGGATCCGGCCTCGCAGGCTGCCCCCGGATATTCGGAAGACCAGCGTGGTGTACCTGGCGGATTTATTGCCGATCCAGATGTTCTCGATACCTGGGCTACTTCTTCACTCACCCCGCAAATTGCAACCGGCTGGGCTACAGATCCTGAACTGCACGCGAAGACCTTCCCGATGGATCTTCGCCCGCAGGGACACGATATTATTCGTACCTGGCTTTTCTCCACCACCGTACGCGCCGAGACCCTTGCATCCTCTGTACCTTGGTATAACACCGCACTGTCGGGATGGATTCTTGACCCCGACCGCAAGAAAATGTCGAAGTCCAAGGGCAATGTTGTCGTCCCGCACGATGTACTCGATAAATACGGCTCGGATGCGGTACGCTACTGGGCGGCCTCGGCCCGCTTGGGCGCTGATACCGCCTATGACGAAGGTCAGATGAAGATCGGCCGCCGCCTGGCAATTAAACTTCTCAACGCCTCAAAGTTCGTGCTGAATTTGGGTGCTACCGAGAAATCGGTGATTACCTCGCAGTCTCAGGGGCAGGTGCTTACCAACGCGCTGGATCGCTCCTTGCTTGTGCGTTTGGCATACCTCATTGAGGAAGCAACTGCAGCTTTCGAGAAATACGAATACGCTCGTGCCCTCCAGATTGCAGAGAGTTTCTTCTGGTCTTTCACCGACGATTTCGTGGAACTCGTTAAAGACCGCGCCTACGGCGCTCGTGGCGAGACCGAGCAGGCTTCCGTGCTGGCGGCTCTCGCCACCACTCTGGATGCGCTTCTGCGGCTCTTCGCGCCTTTCCTGCCGTTTGTGACCGAAGAGATATGGTCGTGGTGGCGTGCGGGCAGCGTGCACCGCGCATCCTGGCCACAGGCTCTGCCGGTTCTTGAAGGTACATTATTGGCGGAGTATGCAGCAAACAACCCAACTGCCGGTATTTCGGCACAGTGGGTACTTGCTGATGTGAATCCCGCCCAGATTGAGAACCTCAAGCAGGTTCTTCCCGATGTCGCAGAAGCACTCGGCGGTCTGCGTAAGGCGAAGAGCGATGCAAAGGTTAAGCAGCGTACCGAGGTTGAGTCTGCTACGATTGCCGCCTCTCAGGAGCAGCTGGAGCGCATCCAGTCTGGTCTTGAGGATTTGCGGGCGGCGGGCAACGCTCGCGAGGTTTCTCTGGTGCCTTCGGAAGGCGAACTTGAAGTTCGTGATGTAGTGCTTGTTGTAGAAGAAGCTGCCGAGTAGTCTCTCTAGAACAGCCACGTTCTCACGTTGTTTCTGGATATGCCGCATGGCATATACTCGGTGCTGGAGCGAAGAATTAGGTTCTTCGCTCCAGCATTTTTTTATATGGTGGGGAACGGTTCAGCGAAACGACGCCCTATTGCGCTCCGCCCTATGGTAGCCTGTAGAATTCACATAAGCGCCGAACGCGCAAACGCACAGATTATGCAGGCAGAAGGAATCCCCATGTCACATAAACCTTCTGACATTATTCATGAGGGTGTAGCAGAAGAACATGTTAAGGCAAGCAAACCTGTGACGGTCGCGCCTCCAACATCTCCTCCAGTGTATCGGGGCGACTTTGAGTCGCGCGGCGAGCATAAGGATATTATTCCGAGGACCTTCTGGGTTGGTATTTGGGATACGGCTTTTTTCACACTGGCAGGTATAGCCTCTGTGGTGCTTACCGTTCTGATCCTGCTTAATACCGTGGGACATTCTTGGTGGGGCATTCCGATTGCACTTTCATTCTGGGCAGTCACCGCTTATTTGACGCTCCCCCGATTTCACGCGATCATGACGCGCATCTATGTGCCCGACTATTTTATTGGGCGCACCCGCACCCCGGATGGATTATTAGGCGACCCCGTCAATATCGGTATTATCGGCTCAGAAGAGCAAATTCACCAGGTGATGCAGGATGCTGGCTGGACTCGCGCGGATGAAGTCACCTTGGTTTCCAGCTGGAAGATTATTGTTTCGACAATTACCCGAAAATCCTATAGTGAAGCACCGGTATCTCCTCTCAAGATTTTTGGGCGAGTACAGTCTTTTGCGTATCAGCAGGAGGTTGACGGGAACCCGGAGAAACGCCATCATGTGCGGTTTTGGCGAACTCCGGATGGATGGCTGCTTCCCGGTGGCCATCGCGTCGATTGGCTGGCGGCAGGAACCTATGATTCAGGGGTCGGTTTTAGCTTTTTCACCCTACAGGTGACGCATCGGATCGATGCCGATACGGATTTTGAGCGTGATTATATTGTCGAGTCTATTCAGTATGCGCATCCGATCACACGGGTAGATATTCTCGAAGATTTTTCGACCGGCTACCACTCCCGAAACGGTGGTGGAGATACAATTCGTACGGACGGCGCGCTGCCTATTATCACGTTGAGCAATGAGGGCGTGAAAGACCCGCGCCAGGTTAAAGACCTAAACTTGGCGAGCGCTCATGACCTAGCTTATGAGATGCCTGCGGGTCTGCTGATAGCCTCTGTGATGATGATTATTTCAACTCTCTTAGAGCTTGCCAACGCTGTTCTGACTGTGGTTAATCATCAGGAATTACGCAGCACGGTACTCAGAAGCGATGCGAGTGAAGAAATTACGGCCTTGCTTGCTGGGGAACAGGGGCAAACATTTTTGACGGTGCTTAGCGGTGTGCTTCTTGCGGTAACTCTTGTCTTCTCTCTCGTACACCTATTTCTGCTCTGGAGTACGCTCCGGGGTTCGTCGAAGGCTCGTCGTCTGGTTCTCTTACTCCTTGCGGTGAGTTTTACAGTAACCGCTGGCGGTATTATCTGGGGGCACCAGCATATGCCATTGAGCGCGCTTTTCTTCCAGCTTGGAGTCAGTGTTTTTGCCATGCTGGGTTTCACCTCGGATGCGGCGGTCAGCTATACGGCTACACGCACATTCCATATGCGCGATATTCGCTTGCGGCATCGGGGTTCTCGGCGAAAGCAAACGAGTAACTAATTCAAATACGCATAGCTGAGCCGTTACGCTCCTCCAGAGAAAGCGTAACGGCTCAGCTATAGTACATGGTAAATCTACTACCCATCTTCACCGTGGAAGATAGGTCCCACGGTACGACTGCGCTTGAGTTCAAAGAACCCAGGATACGATGCCATTGCTACGGCGCCGTCAAAGACCTTACCGGCTTCTTCACCATGCGGTGAGGGCGAGAGCACGGGACCGAAGAAAGCTACATCGTTAATCGCAAGAAGGGGCACGCCAACATCATCGCCGACCTTATCAAGCGCCTCTGCTGTCGAGGCGCGTAACTGCGCATCGTATTCGTCGGTGGTAGCGTACTGAATCAGGTCCGCAGGCAAATTCGCTTCTTTGAGAGCTTCCTCAATAGCAGGCAAAAATTTGTCTCCTTCAGAGATATTCTTCTGATGGTGGATCTGCTCGCCCAGAGCATCGTAGAGAGCCTTCAAAACGTCGTCACCGTGGAGTTCGCGGGCGGCAGCCACTACACGGGCGGGGCCCCAGGTGTTGTCGATCATAGCGCGGTATCCAGGATCAAGCTCGCGTCCTTCATTCAGAACAGCGAGTGAGAATGGGCGCCAATGCACCTGAATATCACGCACCTTCTGCACCTCGCCAATCCAGCGCGAGGTAATCCAACACCACGGGCAGGTAGGGTCGAACCAAAAATCAACGGTTGTTGTCACGAGGGTATTTCCTTTCATCATTGTATAAGTTCAAACCTCATCGAGACCTCCAATATTCCACCAGGTTCTCACCTGCACGAATAACCTACGCAGCCTTCTTCTTGGCGCGAGTACGAGCACTCTTAGAGGACTTTTCATCAGCCTCAAGAACGTATACGGGCTCAGCACCGGTGCGCACGGTATCTTCTGTGATTACCACGGAGGTAACGTCCTGACGGTCAGGAACCTCAAACATAATTGGCTGCAGAATACCCTCCATCATGGAGCGTAGCCCGCGTGCCCCGGTCTTACGGGTTTCTGCAAGCTCGGCGACCGCGTGCAAAGCATCATCTTCAAAGATAAGCTCAACGCCATCAAGCGCAAAGAGATGCTTATACTGCTTCAGCAAAGCATTTTTAGGCTTCGTAAGAATCTGTTCAAGCTCTTCGGTGGTGAGCTCTTTCAACGTAGAGATCACAGGCAAACGACCGATTAGCTCAGGGATGATACCGTAATGGGTCAGATCTTCGGGCATGATCTGCGAAAGCGTCTGATCAGTATCCGGTGCGGCGGTCAGCTCGGCCCCAAAGCCTATACTGGTTCGATCGGTGCGGGCTAAGATCCTGTCTTCCAGCCCATCGAAAGCACCAGCGACAATAAAGAGAATATTTGAGGTTTCAATCTCAAGATTGGTATGTGCCGGATGTTTACGCCCGCCCTCTGGAGGAACCGTTGCCAGAGTACCTTCAATAATCTTCAAAAGCGCTTGCTGCACGCCTTCCCCCGAGACATCGCGGGTAATAGATAGGTTTTCTCCGCCTTTGCGGGCAATCTTATCGATTTCGTCAATATAGATAATGCCGTTCTGCGCCTTTTCGACATCACCGTCGGCGGCGTTAATAAGCCGAAGCAGAATATTCTCGACATCGTCGCCAACGTACCCAGCTTCGGTGAGCGTAGTAGCATCGACAATGGCGAAAGGAACATCAAGCTTCTTTGCAAGAGACTGCGCAAGATAAGTTTTTCCGCTGCCGGTGGGACCAATCATCAGAATATTAGATTTTCCCAGGTCTACGGATTCACCCGCAGTTGCCGAAAGGGTTCGGGAGTGAAGTACCGGATTGTTTAAGTCATGGATGCGCTTGTAGTGGTTATAGACCGCCACCGCCAAGGTGCGTTTTGCAGAATCTTGACCGATCACATAATCATGCAGATAGCTGTAAATCTCACGAGGAGTAGCGAGTTTCTTGATCTTTTTGGTCTGCGGCTTCTTTGTTTTTTGCCGTTCCTCATGCAAAATCTCGTTGCATAGTGCAATACATTCATCGCAAATGGAGACATGCGGACCGATCACAATCTTGAAAACCTGGGTACGCGTCTTAGAACAGAATGAGCAACGCATACCCGGAGCAACAGTTTTCTTGTTTTCTTCCGTACCACCGGTGTTGTCGGTGTTAGCCACGCGCCCTCTCCTTTCTACGAGTGTTTGCAAGCTATCACAAGGTGCTTGTTACCAGGCTACCCTAGTTTTTCGCTGAGGTGTGAAGACAGGCTGTCACTGTGATGCGGCGTGTCGTATTCGATGTAATTTGACAATTATGACGCTGTGTAACTTGAGGTTTTATGTACTTTTTGGGGTATAACGTATAGGTGCCGCATCCTCAATTTTGAGGATGCGGCACCTAATAGTAATCGTATATACGTTTAGACAACAGAAAGGACTACACTCATATTTCTAATCGTGCGACGTAGCAGTATTGGTAGCAGGCTTGTTAAGCTTACGCGAATCCAGTACCTTATCCACTAAACCGTATTCTTGAGCGGCAGCAGCAGTTAGAATATTATCGCGCTCGATCGAACGGTCAACTTCCTCATAGGTCTTGCCGGAGTGCAGGGCCAGGGTTTGTGCAGTCCACTCACGCATACGCATAACTTCGTTCGCGTGAATCTCAAGGTCAGATGCCTGTCCGCCTTGCTGTCCGCTTAGGGCGGGCTGGTGAATAAGCACGCGAGCATTCGGAAGAGCCAAACGCTTACCCGGGGTTCCAGCAGCCAAAAGCACTGCCGCAGCCGATGCAGCCTGACCCAAGCATACGGTCTGAATCTCGGGGCGAATAAACTGCATGGTGTCATAGATGGCGGTCATTGCTGTAAAAGAACCACCGGGAGAGTTGATGTACAGGGTAATATCGCGATCGGGATCTTGAGCCTCAAGCACGAGAAGCTGAGCCATAATATCATCTGCCGAAGCGTCATCAACCTGGGTACCCAAGAAAATAATGCGATCCTCAAATAGCTTGGCGTACGGATCTTGACGCTTATAACCGTAGGGGGTACGTTCCTCAAAGCTGGGGAGCACGTAACGGCTCGAGGGCATCTGCGGTGCAGAATCTTGAGGTAGGTAGTTCATATGTGTATTTCCCCTCTTTACTTACCCTCGGCGGTCAGATTACCGCCAGTGGATAGTGCGATGTGATCGAAGAAGCCGTATTCCAAGCCCTCTTCAGCGGTAAACCAGTTATCACGGTCATTGTCTTTCAGAATGGTCTCAAGGCTTTTACCGGTACGTTCAGCCGTGATCTCTGCCAGACGTTTTTTCATATCTAAGATGAGTTCTGCTTGAGTACGGATGTCGGATGCGGTACCACCAATACCACCAAGCGGCTGGTGCATCAGGATTCGGGCGTTGGGGGTCGCATAACGTTTGCCCATGGCACCTGCTGTCAGAAGGAACTGTCCCATAGATGCAGCCATACCGGTTACTACAGTCACCACGTCATTCGGAATGAGCTGCATTGTGTCGTAAATAGCCATGCCAGCGGTCACCGAGCCACCGGGAGAGTTAATGTACAGGTAAATATCTGCCTCGGGATCTTCAGCCGATAGCAACAACATCTGTGAACAAATTAAGTTTGCGTTTGAGTCCCTTACTTCAGACCCCAGCCAAATAATACGCTCCTTGAGCAGACGATTATAGACGTAATCTTCCTGCCCTGTGACGGGGTTCGTAGCCATAGTCGGGGTGTTATTCCCAGACCCAATAGGCAGAGGCATGTAGCTAGACATCTTCCCTCTTCTTCTCGATGGGTTTCACGCGCTCCCTACCATGCGGGCCCGTGAAAATATTCATTGCTACTACAATACCGGGTCACGGCTGTATTCGGGCGGAGTTTCGCCGTAGTTCGCCAAAGGGCGAACGTCACTCAACCCTCAGCGCATTATATCTATTTCCTCTGTTGGGGCATGTACCAAAACTTAACACAACAATGCGGGCGTGCACCGCAGGATTCTTTCCTGCACATGCACGCCCGCATCCGTTATAGGTATCTGCGGAGAGAAGGACTACTTCTCGTCTTCTTCACCTTCAGAGAGGAACTTGGAAAGGTCTACAGCCTTACCCTTAGTGTCTTTGACGACAGCCTTCTTAAGAACTTCGCCTAGAGCCTTGGAGCGGCGTACCTCGCCCACAAGCATTCCAGCCTGGCCGGAACCGTCAAGCATCTGTGCGAACTGGTTCGGATCCATGCCGTACTGCGAGCTCATGGTGATGATGTAGTTGATCATCTCATTCTGGTTTACTTCAACTTCTTCAGCATCAGCAATAGCATCAAGCACCATCTCATTCTTAAAGGCGGTCTCGGTGTTCTCACGAACTTCCTGACGGTGCTCTTCGGTATCGTGGTCTTCACCGGCTTCGGGGTTGTTGAAGTGCTGCTCCAGCTGTTCTTCAATGACCTTTTCAGGTACGGGAACCTCAATCATCTCAATGAGCTTAGCCAGCACCTTATCGCGTGCCTGTGCGCCCTGCTCAGAGACCTTGGCCTCGGCAACCTGGTTCTTCATGTCTGCTTTAAGCTCATCAACAGTATCGAACTCAGAAGCAAGCTGCGCGAACTCATCGTCAACCTCAGGAAGCTCACGCTCCTTAACAGCGGAGAGCTTCACCTTAATGGTTGCGTCCTCCCCCGCGTGATCGCCGCCGGAAAGCGTGGTCTCGAAAGTTGCATCTTCGCCCGCAGACAGACCGATCAGGGCCTCATCAATACCGTCCACCATGGTGCCGGAACCGATCTGGTAAGACAGGTCGTTTGCTGCGTCAATTTCCTGACCATTGATTTCAGCGGTGATGTCAATGGTGACAAAATCATTCTTAGCTGCGGGACGCTCAACGTTCTTCAAGGTACCAAAACGCTCACGCAGAGCTTCAAGAGCCTGCTCTTCGTCTTCTGCAGTAACCTTGATTTCGTCAACCTCAACCTCGATACCCTCATAGTTGGGAAGCTCGATTTCAGGACGAACGGTCACGGTGATGTTCAGCTTCACGTCTGCTTCACGATCGTTCACCGTGGGCTGGCTCTGCACATCAAGTTCGGGCTGTGCCAGCGGGGAGAGCTCATTCTCGCCCAATGCCTGTGAGTAGAAGTCGTTCAAGGCGTCGTTCAGAGATGCTTCGACAATGTAGTCGTAACCTGTGCGCTGCTCAATGAGCTGCTTAGGCAGCTTGCCCTTACGGAACCCAGGAACGTTAATCTGCTGAGCCAGGTTCTTATAGGTGCGGTCCAGGTAGGACTTGAACTCTGCGAAGGGAACCTCGACCTCGATCTTCGCGAGGGTCGGGTTGAGCTTCTCGACGGCGGTCTTCACGTCCGTGTTCTCCTCATATAGTCGAATGCGGCACAAGCCTGTGAACCGCAGTTGGTTACTGGAAAAGGGCGCCGCACATGCGACGCCCGCTTCACGTCGGGGCGACAGGATTCGAACCTGCGATCTCCTGCTCCCAAAGCAGGCGCGTTAGCCAAGCTACGCCACGCCCCGTGAAACGCGAATGCTTTTAGGCATTCGGTTTTTAAGTTTACCGTGTACAAGGATAAATGCCTAACATTCGAATGTCTAATTTAGAACACGAAAACCTTAAGTCTTTCTGAGGAATTATCTGAGTATAGTCATCTATTCAAGCGTATCGACTTATTCGGGCGCTTCTGCACGTCCCAGCCCTGCCAGGTTGACGCATAGATATAGACTTCTTACATTCAGGATTTGTCTCATTTTGCCGTACCAGGCATATATACAACCAGCTCTTTAAACGGTTCCCGTTTCAAACCCGAGACAACAAAAGCCCCCAATACGAAGCATCAAGGCTTTGTTATCGAAGGGATGACGAGCTGAAGGGTACGGATTCCGAGCAAACGAGGCACGAAATCCGTGTCCGTAAACGATTCCCACTTCAGACCCTCGGCATAAGGAAAACGCCCCAGTGCAAAGCACCAAGGCGTTTTATGTATACCGAGGGGATGACGGGAATCGAACCCGCGTCATCAGTTTGGAAGACTGAGGCTTTACCATTAAGCTACATCCCCGCAAGAACTAGATAAGATTACCTGCCTGTACTGGAGACTGTCAAGTTCGGTGCGCATCGTTTGCGGGGACCGTAGCTAACGCTATTTCTGGCATCCAGGGCACCAATAGAGTTTACGGCCCGCGATTTCCTCCATACGAATGGTGGTGCCGCATCGGGGGCAGGGTTCTCCGTGGTGCTGGTAAACGTAGTTAGCATGCTCAGGCCAGGCTTCGGTTTCATGGATTCCCGGGCGGTCCTTTTGTTCGGTGGTAATGATGCGGCCGACACGCACTCCGATGGTGAGCAGATGTTTGTTATCTTCCCAGAGTCTACTCAGCTCATCATCGGTGAGAGTCTTACCGGGGCGAAGAGGATCTATTTCTTGGCGGTAAAGCGATTCGGCACGAAAAATATTGCCCACGCCCGAGATAGCGGCCTGATCCATGAGGATCACGCCGATAGGCCTTGAGCTTTTGCGGGCTGCGGCATAGAAACGTTCGGGATCTGCATCGGTGTTGAGCGGATCCGGTCCAAGTTTGGCGCGTACCTGGGCAACTTCGTCTGGGTTTAAGGTTCGGCAGATAGTGGGACCAACGAGGTCAGCCCAACCGTGTTCTGAAACGATGCGGCACCGGGTAGTGCCTTTCGGCGCGGGCGGTCCGGTATATTCTTCGGCCTCCCCCGCCGTATATTCTTTTTCGCCGATCTTACGGGGTGCGCCTATGCTGGATGCGCCTGTAAAAGTTTCGTCCCCTCCAAAGCTCCAGTTGCCATAAATGCCAAGGTGCACGTTGAGGGTCAGCTCATTGTTGAAGGGCACGAAAAGATGCTTACCGTGCGCATATGCGTTGAGAATGCTGGCTCCGTCAAGAAGGGCTGCACCATCCGTATAACGCCCCTGTGGGCTTGAGACTCGCACGCTCTCCCCCGTGAAAACATCGTTGAATTGACGGGCGATACGATGTATCGAGTGTCCTTCGGGCATGGGAATTCTCCTGTGAGCGCGTGTCTGTGGTTGTATTTTGGTGCATGCGTCTGGGGTCTAAACTTTAGAAGATGCACCTTTAATACGGTACACCGCCTATCATTCGGACGGCGCCTTGGGGTGTTTCATATACCTATAAACTAAACGGCGAATGCAGCGACATTTGTTATTCCCCGATTTTTCAGGGTACGCTACCGCCGCATCCATATAAAAAATCTGTGGCTTACTGATCTACGGTGCTATGAGTCGATATGCTTACCTTCAATACGACCGGTTCGCTCGTATTCGGCAACCTGACCGATGCGGCGGGCGTGGCGTTCTTCGTTCGTCCACGGGGTGGAAAGGAAAACCTTAATAATCTCTAGTGCTTCTTCATTGCTGTGCTGACGACCACCGACCGCAATGACCTGGGCATTATTGTGTTGGCGGGCAAGAGCGGCAGTATCGTGATTCCAGGCCAGTGCGGCACGAATTCCTTCTACTTTATTAGCGGCAATCTGCTCGCCATTACCAGAACCGCCTAGGACGATGCCCAGCGAGTCAAGCCCCTGATCACGATCTCGTTTAACGGCAAGGGCGGCGTTAATGCAGAAACTTGGGTAATCATCCAGCGGATCGTACTCTTGGGGCCCGTGATCAATCATGTCGTATCCTGCGGCGGTGAGCTGTTCGATCAGGTATTGACTCGTCTCAAGACCTGCATGGTCGGTGGCGATATGTACGCGCAAGGGGTTCTCCTGATGGTGTTCCGTGGCGCTCACAGCGTGGATATTTATATCTTTGCAGTGAGTGGTGGACTGGCTTCCCGAAATGTGCACGGCGATAGTCGTCTCTATTCTGGGCGCCCTCAGCTGTTGTGTCTCTATAACTGTAGCGAATTTAAACTTATTCCTGTAACCGGTATCGGGGCAATGGCAGGTATTATTTCGGCACATATTTTTCTGCCCACACCTGCCCTTACCATCGGCACGTATTTTGCGCATGTGATGAGTAATAATGTGCTCTCTGACAGGATGCGTTAGACTGTGGTACTAGGCACTTTTTGCCGGGGCACATACACATATCTGAATTTGTCTGATGCCTATATTCTTGAGCTTGGTTTTGCACTGTTTCTCCTGGTAGGTCCGCTGCAAAACGCTACAGGAAGATTTATAAACACATATCGAGAAAGGGAATCATGCCCGGTCTAAATTTAACCCGCGATGAGGCGATTGAGCGTGCGGGAGTTATTAAGCGGGTTCACACCTACCGTGTTGATCTCGACCTTCGCACAGACAAAGATGTTTTCTCGTCGATTGTTGAGATTCGGTTCGATGCTGAGCCTGGCGCATCCACGTTTATTGACGCTATTACCTCTCAGGTAAATTCGATTGAGCTAAACGGCGAGCGGCTTGATCCTGCTCTTGCCGATGGGGAGCGCATTGCTCTGCCGAATCTTGCAGCGCAGAATGTTCTGAAGATCGATGCAGAGATGTTCTATACAAATACCGGTGAAGGTTTGCACCGTTTTGTGGACCCGGCGGACGGTGAAATTTATCTGTACTCACAGTTCGAGGTTCCGGATTCTCGCCGTGTTTTCCCTGTATTTGAGCAGCCAGATTTGAAGGCCGAGTTTGAGTTCAGCGTGCGTGTTCCTTCGCACTGGGTTGTGGTTTCTAACCAGCCCGAGGTGAAGATTGAGCCCAAGGACTGCGGTTGCGGTCGGGCACAAACATGGTATTTCAAGCCTACTCCGCGCATGTCTTCGTACATTACAGCCATCGTGGCGGGCCCGTATGAGAAGGTTACGAGCGAACTGACGAACTCTGAGGGGCGTGTTATTCCGCTGGGTGTTTACGCGCGTAAGTCGCTGATGCCCTATGTGGATGCGGACGATATTTTTGAGCTGACTCGCCAGGGCTTCGAGTTTTATGAGGAGCAGTTCAAGACGCCGTATCCTTTCGAGAAGTACGATCAGCTCTTCGTCCCCGAGTTCAATGCGGGTGCTATGGAAAACGCAGGGTGCGTAACCTATCTTGAAACCTATGTGTTCCGTTCCAAGGTTGCAGAGGCGCTGCGTGAGCGCCGCGCCATTACGATACTTCACGAGCTTGCGCATATGTGGTTTGGTGATTTGGTCACCATGAAGTGGTGGAATGACCTGTGGCTGAACGAGTCATTTGCCGAGTTTATGTCTACACTGGCTGCGGCTGAGAATACCCGCTACGCACAGGAAGCATGGGCTACGTTCTCTGCTTCGGAGAAGACCTGGGCGTATAGGCAGGATCAGCTCTCCTCAACCCACCCAATTGTGGCTGAGATTCGTGACCTTCATGATGTTCAGGTGAACTTTGACGGCATTACCTACGCGAAGGGCGCATCGGTGCTGCGGCAGATGGTTGCGTGGGTTGGTCAGGAAAACTTCATGGCGGCCTTGAAGAAGTATTTTGACAAGCACGCTTGGGGTAACACGGTTCTTGACGACTTGCTGGTCGAGCTGGAAGAAACTTCCGGCCGTGATGTACGCGCATGGAGTGCCAAGTGGCTTGAAACCGCCGGGGTAAACACACTTACGGTCGAGGTCGCCGATGATGCCGAGGGCAATATTACTTCTCTGGGTATCCGCCAATCCTATGCTGCCGGTTATGAAACGTTGCGCCCGCATCGTGCAGTTATCGGTTTCTACGATCTGACAGACGGAAAGCTGACTCGCACCGACCGCATTGAGCTGGATATTGACGGCGAACTGACCGAGGTTGCCGAGGCTGTAGGCAAGAAACGCCCCGACCTGATTCTGCTCAATGATGAAGATTTGGCGTTTGCCAAAGTTCGCCTGGATGAGCGTTCTATTGATACTGCGGTGAAGTATCTGGGCGACATCGACTCGTCGGTAGCTCGCGGCGTGGTCTGGGGTTCCCTCTGGGATACCGTGCGTGACGCCCAGATGCCAGCGCGGCAGTATGTGGAATTTGTGCTCAATAATATCGGCAAAGAGACTAATTCGACTGCACTGCGAACCCAGCTGGGTAACCTCTCCATCGCTCTGCGTTCCTTTGTTAATCCTGAGTTTAGGGATGAAACTCGTGAACGTGCCGCCGATCGCCTGTGGTCGTTGGCTTGCGCCGCTCAGCCGGATTCAGACTCGCAGCTGCAGCTGGTTCAGGCGTTCGTTAACCAGACCCGCACCGCTGAACAGTACGAGAACGTACAGCGCCTCTTCGACGGGTCGATCACCCTCGACGGCCTGGAAATTGATACGGACCTGCGGTGGAACCTGCTGTGCCGCCTGGCAACCGGCGGGCGGGCCACCAGCAAGCAGATTGCGGCCGAGCTGGAGCGCGATAACACCGCGAACGGCCAGCAGTATGCGGCGCAGGCGTACGCATCGTTCCCCACCGCCGAGGCTAAGGCAGAGTACTGGGAGAAGATCATGGTGACCGGTGAACTGTCGAACATGATCCAGCGGTACGCCATTGCCGGGTTTAAGGCTGGCGAGAAGGAACTGACCGAGCAGTATATTGAGCCGTACTTTGAGCTGGTTGAGGGCGTGTGGCGTTCCCGTTCGCACGAGATTTCTTTGCAGATTATTAGCGGCATGTACCCCTCAGAGCCGACCGCCGAGCTGCTGGAACGCACCGAAACTTATTTGGCGTCATTGCCTGAGGACGCGGCGGCGCTGCGCCGGCAGATTGCGGAAGCGCGCGACGGCGTGGCTCGTGCCCTGAAGGTTCAGGCGGCTGATATTTAACCCCGACACGGCACCCTCGCAGAGAAATTTTGGGGCTGAAAACTCCTAAACGTTCTTCCCCAAAAAGTGCCGTAGAAATAACGGGTTACCAACGCTAAACCCCTCACTCCCCCACTCTTCCATGAAGAAAAACCTGGGAGTGAGGGGTTTAACGTGCGCGTTATTCTATTAACGGTTCCTGCCAATAGAATCCTGGACATCTGCCATAATAAAAGAGTTTTATCCCCTTTTAGAGGAGCATAATGTCTGCGCCGACATACTATGATCGTTCACATGTGCAGGGAGAGTTAAACCGTTTCGCCCACCAGTGGCGGCAGAAACTCAACCAGCATAAGAGCGCTTCTAGAAAGAATTTTGAAATTCGCTGTCGGGCAGGTCAGGGACAGGTAGGTCGATGGTGTTGCCCCTGGGGGTCAGGTACGGGACGGTGAATTGCTTGTTGAATGCCACGTGAGGGCTTCCCTTCTTGCGAAGGGAGACCTCGTTGAGGGCAACCGACGAGAGACCGTGGTGTTAAGCGCAAACAGTGACGGGCACCAACCCGACCCGGGGTGAACCCGGATACAGGTGGTGCCCGTCAAGCGCTCAACGGAGGTCTCCCGAATACGGTTGAAAAACGCATGCGGGTGTAGAAGTGAGACGGCCGGCCGGTGACCGGTCCGGATCTGGCCGCCACGAAGGTGGAGACTGTCCTGCCGGATGACGTCTGGCCGCCAGGACAGTCGTGAGGGCTACTTGCCCTTACGCGGCTTGGCCTGAGCCAACGCCGAGGCTGCGATCGACTTCATCTTGGCCGAGGTGCGACCGTCGCGCAGCAGTGCCGACGCCTTCTTGGCGACCGGTCGAGACGTCTGCTTCGTGTTACGGGTTCCCATGTCTCTTCTCACCTCCTCGCGCCACGTTCGTGTACTTGCTGTTCAGAAACGTGCACATCGAGGTAGAATCGACATATCTTCATCCGAAGAACTGCACTCGGCTTCTGAACCTGTTTTCACGGTAGAAAAACGAGTCGCTAACACATGAGACGAGACAAGACGACAGAAGACGGAGAGGAGACGAGATGGCAGCATCTTCTGACCCCCGCTATGCGCTGGGCGCTTTCTGTCAAACCGTCCACCCCTTCATGTCAGGCGTCGCCCGGACAAAAACTGGCTTCATGATGGACTTCTTCGACATGGTGATGGATCAGGAAACTGTCTTTATCGAAACGTCCGCGCACGAAAAGAAGAGAAAACCGGGGAAGACATCGATTGCAGCCGAAGTGTGGGCTGGGATTAACAAGACCGACCTTGTGCGATTCTTCAACGGGCAAAGAAAGCTGCCTGATTGGAAGGCCAAAGACTTCCATCTTCATCTCGACACGAGCAAGGTGGAACAACTCTGTGACCCTATCGGGATCGACGCGCTCGTCACGTTCCAAACACAGCTGATGATGGCCAACATCAATGTGCAAGATGTAGGGCAAATCCCTTCAGCTGTGGGTCAATGGCTGAAAGCGATCCTGTGGGAAAATAGTAAGGATCGGGATCTGCTTGCCGACGGTTTTGCCCCGCAGCCGCAACTGGACTTGTTTACCAACCTGCCGTTAGCCGAAGGCAGGATTAGTGGTGGCAAGCTTCATTTGGGGACTTCTTCGCTGCCGTGGAGTCCCGCCCCGAAAATTCCTGACTCGCCTGACCCTTTGCTCGAATCCGGTTACACCACACAGATGTACGCTGCTCTCACGGAACACCTAAGAATCTCAGTCACTGATATCAGTGACCTACCGGATCAATACCAGAAGGTGTTTTCTCGACAGCGTGGGCATTTCTGGGATGCGGAAGGGGTCCGTCGAAACCTCCGGGATCTCATCTCCACTGGAGAGCAGGAGTTCTCTGCGATGAAGGAAGACCTGTTCGACGGGGTCGTCGAAATCTGCGAGGTCGTCCCCACTGACACGAAGGGAGAAACCGACTAGATGACCGCTCAACGCCTGCAGCTCACCTGGTACAACAAGGACAAGGCTCTCATCCCCACTGAGACCGGGAAGTACGGCTACACGTGGGTTGACCCCTCTGATCCGCGCTACTGCGAAACCCACACCCTCGTGCTGGACGACTACGTGCAAGGTGCGCAGACACCAAAGTCTGATGATTTTGCCTACTCCGAACGAGCCGACCTTGAGCCCCAGGACGACAACTTGCTCATTTTGGGCGAATCCGGCGATGTGCTCGAAGCCCTCACTAGAGTGCCCGAACTAGCCAAGAAGTATGTGGGTCAGGTGAAGCTGATCTACATTGATCCGCCGTTTAACACCGCGCAAACATTCGCCAGTTACGAGGACAACCTAGAGCACTCCATCTGGCTGACCATGATGCGCGACCGGCTGCTCCACATGAAGAAGCTGCTTGCGAAAGATGGATCAATCTGGGTGCACCTGGATGATGTGGAGGCGCACCGTATGCGCCTCCTCATGGACGAGGTGTTTGGTGCGGGGAATTTTCAAGCAGAAATTGTTTGGCAAAAGGCTGACTCCCCTCGGCGTGGTTTGGGTTTCTCGGTGGACCAGGATTTCATTATCGTTTACCGCCGTAGCGAGGCCTTCGAGCCAAACACGGCTCTTCGCACAGCAGCCGACAACGCCCGCTTCTCTAATCCGGACAATGACCCCCTCGGACCTTGGTGGGACGGTGACCCATCGGGTAATCATGGCGACGGCTCGGGAGGCATGTGCTATGCGATCCAGAACCCCCTGACAGGGGAAATGATGCGCCCTCCTAAAGGTGCCAGTTGGCGATATTCGCAACAGCGCATTCTTGACGGCTTGCAGGGGTGGGTTCCGTATCGGCTGGAGAATCTTCATGACGCTGATTGGCGTGCCAGCAATGAGGGAGTACCTAGAGATAAGGCGTCCGATGATGTGTGTGCGCTAGTTTTGGATGTTCCACTCGATGAAGCACGTAAGCGGGTGGCCGCACGACGCATTTCAGGCGATCCGCTCCCGGAGATTCTGATCCGTTCGACGGGAGGAATCGGACGTAAGGCGTATATTCCCACCGAGGGAAACAATCCTCGCACATGGTGGGAAAACAAGGATGTCGGCCACAATCGCGCTGCCAAGTCCGAGCTGAAAGCTCTGTTTCCAGCATTGACGCCATTTGACACTCCGAAACCGGAGCGTCTTCTGGAGCGGATTCTTCACACCGGCTCCAGTCCTGGCGACATCGTGTTGGATGTGTTCGGCGGCTCTGGCACCACCGCTGCAGTTGCTCAGAAGATGGGTCGGCGTTGGGTCACGTGCGAATTGCTGGAGTCGACGTTCACCACGTTCACGCGTCCCCGTCTGGAGAAGGTCGTCAACGACCAAGACCCTGGTGGAATTACGCGCACGAAGGGCGAACGGGTCGACGCGACGGAAGACGGACTTCCTGATGGAGTCTCGCCGGAGGACGCCGCGAAATTCACGAGCGTGCTCAACAAGCTGATCAAGGACGACCCGGAACTAAAGAAGAGCGTCGAGGTGAAGACACTGAAGGCTGCATCGAAGACCAGACGCACGAAGGAAGTGGTGAACTGGCGTGGTGGGGGCGGATTCCAGGTGGCCCACCTTTCGCCTGCGTGTTTCGACTACACCCCTGAACTGGACCGGGTGATGCTAACGGCGGCCGCGACCGGACAGGCTCTGATCGAGTCGGTGGCTGCCAACCTCGGGTTCACACTGTTGCACCCGAACGATGACTACATTTTTGATGCCCGCCATGGCAATGCCTTGCTGAAGGTGGTGGAGGGTGTCGCCACGACCGAAATCGTCGACTGGCTGGCCTCCCAAGTTCAACCCGGAGAGACGATCGTGCTAGCAGCAACCACCGCGATGGACGGGGTCCGCCAGCATCTACGCCGTGCGGTGAAGGGGTCGCGGGTGGTCACATTGCCCGATGATGTGTTCCGTTACAGCGAGGGTGGTGACCAGTGATGGCGACCAGGCTCAACATCAGTTTTGACTCCGACATGCTGGAGTCGATCAGTGCCGAGTTCGACCTACGTGCTCCGAACAAGGAAGCACTGCGCCAGCTGGTTTTCACTCTGGACGGCGACTATGACCCAGCCGTGATGCAGGTGCTCAACCTAGCCACCGGTGTGGGCAAGACGTATCTGATGGCCGCCTTCGTGGAGTATCTGCGTCGCCAAGGTGCCGGTAACGTCGTGATCGTCACCCCGGGCAAGACGGTGCAGGCAAAGACCGTGCAGAATTTCACGCCGGGCTCGCCCCGATACATCACTGGATCGGCTGTGCCACCTGAAGTGGTGACCCCGCAGGACTACTCTGCTTGGGTGGCCCGTCAAAACGGCCCGGCTCGGCTCGCGTTCGGCCGTGAAGTGCCAATGCTGGCGTTTATCTTCAACATTCAGCAGCTCATCGCACCGAAGTCCGAAGACGGGGACACCCACGGTGGTACCCAGGACGCGATGCGCCGTAAGCCCCGCCGGTTTGATGAGAACGCTGGTGTGCTCTTCGACTACCTCAAGGGTCTCGATGATCTGGTTGTGCTCGCCGACGAATCCCACCTGTACGGGGCCAGTGCGGTCGCGTTCAATGCAGCGTTGAAGGAACTCGATCCAGCAGCGGCGATCGGGTTGACCGCGTCGGTGGACAAGGCCACCGATCACGTCATTTACGAGTACCCGCTCTACCGCGCCATCCAGGACAAGTATGTGAAGGCCCCGGTGTTGGCGTTCCGCAAGACTGGATATGGCACCGATGAAGCCTCTGAGGAGCAGCAGTTGCGTGACGCGCTGCAATTACGTGCGCTCAAGCAGGCCTACTATGACTCGTACGCGGCTTCCCAGAACCGCGATCATGTGAACGCGGTCGCTTTCGTGGTTTGCTCCGATGTTGAGCATGCCACTCAGGTCGCCGAGCTGCTGCGCACCCCGGAGTACCTCGGCCGGGATTCGGCTGTGCTGCAGGTGGACTCCAAGCACGAGGATGAGTTGACCCAGCGTCGCCTCGACGAATTGGACCGACCCGAATCGCCGGTGCTGGCGGTGGTGAGTGTGAACAAGCTCAAGGAAGGCTGGGATGTCAAGAACATCGCGGTCGTCGTGACGTTGCGGGCGATGGCTTCTGAGGTGCTCACTCAGCAGACGATGGGGCGCGGGCTGCGGCTGCCGTTCGGCCGGTATACGGGTGTGTGGCAGATCGACCAGCTCGACATCATCGCCCACCAATCCTTCACCGAATTGTTGAACGCCGAGAACGTGCTGCAGCAGTTCGGATTGGACGAAGCCGTCCCCGAACCCGACAAAGCCAAGGTTGAGGAGGCGATCCGCAAAGCCGCCGAACAATCCAACACAGATGCACGCACAGACGCGACCGGCGGTCAACCATCGACTACGACTGTTCCGGGGCCTGGTGCTGGTACCGGTGGTGAGGGAACCGGTGGCGTAGAACCTCAGCCGGGCACCGTTCCCGTCAACGGTGGTGACGAAGATCTGGGTTTGCCCGGTGTCGGGGTTCGTACCATCACCGAGCAGGAGGATCAGCCCACCTGGGAGTTGGTTTCGATCGGACGGAACCCGAGCTTTGCTGACGTGTCCTACCGATTCCCGGTGACGACGATGACTGTGCAGCAGCCGCCCATTGACCTGTCAGAAATCAGTGACGCCGAGATTGAGCAAGCGGCGCGTCGGGTCACCTCTGCTGGGGACGTGCTGCTGCGCAAAGAGATAATCGCCGCCCTAGGCAAGAAACTCCGGGCAGAGGATCGAGAAAGCGCCGAAGTCGACTCCGTCCACGTCGACGACGCCGACGCCGAGGAGGCGCTGGTCAAACTAGTGATCAACATGTCGCTGGTGCCCAAAACCGAACAGACCGCCCGCTACGTCGCCACGTTCCTGGTGCCGAAGTTCATGCGTGCCGTGACGTTCACCGGCTGGACCGTCAAATCCCTCGACTCCGCCCGCGCCGAACTCCTAGCGCTGATCAAGAACTACACAACCGAGACACTGCGAGCCACCCGCGAGGTGCCGACCATACACCCCAAGTCGATGCCAGGCACCGGCTACACGCTCCCGTTGGGTGAGAAGGTGCATAACCAGATCGAGAGTCGTGACCAGTTCGTGCGAGGCCGGGTCTACGGCGGCTGGTTCAAGTCGCTATTCGCCGAGGAATCCTTCGACTCCTTCACCGGCGAATACCAGCTTGCTCGCCTGCTCAACACGTCGCCGGGGATCGTGTGGTGGCATCGGTTGCATCCGCAAGACCAGGCGTTCGTGTACTACAACGCGAAAGACCGCTACTTCCCCGACTTCGTGGCCTTGGACACCAACGGGGTGCATTGGATCATCGAGGGCAAAGACGAGCGCGGCCGCGATGACGCCAGGGTGCAGGCCAAGCGTAAAGCTGCCGAGGCGCTGGTGCGCCGGTTGGTGGCTGAGGATGCCTACGCCGGTCAGCACTGGGGCTACCTGATCGCCTACGAGCAAGACACCGCCCGTGCCGACTCGTGGGAAGACCTGAAAGCCTTCGCCAGCCCGGTCAGCAACGCCCTGTAGCTGCGAGTTCGCCTGGGCGCATCACGGGGCTCCAGCGTTGCGGGAGGTCGAGCGTGACGGCCTCGCCGGTGATGAACACGAATCCGAGCCTGCCATCGGTGAGCATGCAGCCGCCCTCCAGCACGGCAAGGAAATCCGGGATGTGGAGCGCAAGCTGCGTCGGCGATTCGGTCAGGAGCTTGTCGATCGCCGTGTGGAGCGTCGATGGGCGTCGCTGCACACCCGTGGCGCACAGGCTGTCCACGGCCTGGTCAACCGCCGCGCGGTTGCGCCCAGCAAGCACCTGCAACGCCTCGGCCATCTTCACTAGCAGCACCTCCTGGTAGAGGTGGCTGGTGGTGCAGGTGCCGCGCTTGACGTAGTTCGTCGGACACTCCCACACGTCGACCCGGTTCGGGGTACCGGAGTGCCAGGTCTTGTGGCCGAACGGCCGTCCGCAGTCGCCGCAGACGATCTTGCGGGACAGGCGCTTGCCGAAGGACTTGTAGCCGCGTGGGTCGACGCGGGTGCCCAGCCACGGCAACTCGCGGTCTGCAATGCCGAGAGCCTCGGCGGCGTGGCGTTGGGCGTGGAATGCGTCCATCCACTCGACGGTGTGCCCGGCGGCGAGATTTTCGAGAAGGAAGCTGGCCAACCGGTAGGTCAGTCGGGCTTGGACTGTTGCGAGTTCGGGGTATTGCATGGTGGCGGCTCCTGTCTTTGCGTCACGTACATACACGCTCTGATCAGGGCTAATAGCAAGTCGTAAACGGCGATACCTTTTAGCGCTTGCCGAACTTTTTGGCGCTCCGTTGTCAGCCACACCCGTCGTGGTTCACGTCGCCCGGCTCCACCTCCCGATTGCACCAGATGCCGAAACCGCACTGCCCGAATATGCGGCTCGACGGTCAACAATAAGGCGCGTTTTACCTAGTGGGGAGCGGGTTTCGCCCCATCTGCGTCATCCGCGCACCACAAACCCCTGTATCCACTTCGATACGGTCTGCGATCCGGCGTGCGGCTCTGGGAACTTCTTGCAGGTTGCGTATATGCAGCTGCGTGAGCTTGAGACCCGTGTGCTCACTGAGATTCACCGTCTTGAGGAGTCGGGCGGCTTTACGCTGGATGCGTCTTTGAGCACGCGCCTTTCCATTTCGCAGTTCCACGG
>NZ_KV797601.1:0-286 GCF_001809415.1 Rothia sp. HMSC058E10
GCACAGTCAACCTCTGCGATATACCACCCTTCACGCTCAAGATAGGGCTTCATACAATTCTGCCAATACCCATCTTCCTCAATGAAAATCGGAGCAATAAAAGGTTTTGAAAGATTATGTTCATACGGCATAAGCTTTTTCCTTTCAGGCTTAGTCAATAAGACGAATAAAGATTAGAACATGACCTGGACTACGGTCCGTATTCTTTGTTTATGTTAACTTTCAGATGTTCTTATCTTGTACATCGTTTGTTATCGGTGTAGGTGGTACTTTCAGGATACTCATC
>NZ_KV797602.1:0-418 GCF_001809415.1 Rothia sp. HMSC058E10
CGTGCATCAGGATGCAGATTTCCGCCCTTTGTCCAGACCTCCTTTGCCATATCAAAGGCCTCTTGCGGGATTTCTCCATCGTATTCACTAGGGCGGAGCACCAAATATTTGTTCACACCGGGATCCGTACCGTACATACCGGAAGTATAGTCGGTCACCATCTTCTCGCCCTTGCTGTCGATAAAGTCATCCCGGAACATCCGCATCTTCGGCTCAGGAGGCATGGGCTTGAGCTCCTTAAGCTCATAGCCAGGAGAGCCAACCTCCACACCGTCTAGTTTAGCCTGCTTCCTAACAGCTTTGTTGTACTCCTTAATCTCTGCGTTCTCAGCCTTGATATGTGCTCTTTCAGCACGATAAGTATCAACTTTTTCCCCTAGATCACTTAAATCATCTACATAAATAACATCTGACCTAT
>NZ_KV797603.1:0-1301 GCF_001809415.1 Rothia sp. HMSC058E10
CTGGGAGAACCATATGCTGCCCTATCTGGAGGCAGAGGGGTGGAAGGTTATTGTTGTTGACTGTGCCGGGGTAAAAACCACGTTGGATTTTGCGTACCGTCTGGTTGAGAGTATTGAGAGTGTCTATGCTATTCCGGATGATTTTAACCTGCGTTGGGCTTCTGAAGATGCCTGCCTGATTAACTGGTTTGATATGCGTCAAGGACTGTTTATGCTGTATAAAAACTTTGATGACCTCTTCGTGATGGATGATAAGGCTGTTACAGCATGCGTAAATATTCTGGAAACTATGGACGGTCGTTATACTGTTCGTCCAGTTTTCGGTAGTGGGCTTTATCGGGTCCTCTTTGGATATGGATTTGAATTTTCACGCGAGAGCCTACCTGTGATCAAAAAATTCTTTGAAGATAAAACTGTAACCGCCAAAGATGGGGCGGAATATCCTTGGAGCGGTGTGGAGAGGTATAAGAAAGTGTTTTTTCCTCAGGGTTTTCCTGACCCGTTGTATGAGGATGGGGAGTGGATTGACGATCCTGATGAGTACCCCGAGAGCACATCCTATACCGGCGGCAGTGGTGAGGAGGGTTCTTCTGAATAATACAAGTTAGTTTTCTCGTCGAGTTGCACTCCAAAAGAGGTAGAAAATGGCTTATAAACAAGCAGGGTCTTCTAAAAAATTCATCGCGCCCTTGTTTCTTGCAGAAGATCGATACTGGGAAGATTATATGCGCCCTTACCTCGAGAAAGAAGGATGGTGCGTTGTGGAGGTCGATTGCGCAGGAGTGCAAGGTACTAGGGATTTTGGGTATCGACTTATGGAAGCGATCCGACTTGATTGGGAGAATGAAATTAGTGGTGAATTTGACTCATACTGGGCTGAAGAACTTGCTACTGAAATCGACTGGCTAGATATGCGCCAAGGACTGTTTGTTTATCTTAAACATTTTGAAGATGTTCTAAAGATGGCCGATTATCTGGGGGGTGACAGTTATGCGAACTATGTAGTACGTCTCATTGATTCGATGCAGCTTCATTACCCTATGCGGCCTGCCGGTCATGAAGGGTATGAGGTTCTTTTTGGGTATGGGTTTGAGGTGTCGAAAGATTTTCTCCCTCGCGTTGAGGAGTATTTTGAAGGTCATCAGACGATCTGTGCTGGTCCCAATGCTGTATATCCCTGGTCTCAGCAGGAGGATCGGAAGAAGAAATATTTCCCTAGTGGTTTTCCAGATCCGTTGTATGACAAGAATGGTATCTGGATAACTGACCCCGATGAGTATCCTGAAAGTACCACCTACACC
>NZ_KV797604.1:0-261 GCF_001809415.1 Rothia sp. HMSC058E10
CTTAAAATATTCATTCTCGGTCCTTGCCTGGACAAGAGCAGAACAAGAAAACTCAATAATTTTCCACCCCTGCTTTCGTAGCAACTCTAGTTGCCGCTCTAAGACGTCATCATCTTCCTTTACATACACAGCTGGGAAGAAGCTATTGCCACGCCCATCGTCGTAATAACCCATAAATTTTTTACTTCTTGGCTATCAGTGCGTTGTTAGCTGTTCCCCCCGGTATAGGTAGTGCTCTCGGGGTACTCATCAGGATCATTA
>NZ_KV797605.1:0-208 GCF_001809415.1 Rothia sp. HMSC058E10
TTGGAAGCACGAAAATAGTTAATGTAATACATTCTACATCTTAAGGGTTTATTCATCAGGGACTTAGGTAGGTTCTTTATGAATACCCCCTGTGTAGGATTTCTTAAGGAAATAACTATATGGTTTATGAAAAAGAATATAAGGATGGGTTCATTGTTCCTGTATTCACTTACGAGAGCGGGTACTGGGAGAAAATCATGAAGCCTCG
>NZ_KV797606.1:0-51711 GCF_001809415.1 Rothia sp. HMSC058E10
CAATGGTCAGCCCGGCCAGCCCGGCACTCCCGGTCAGCCCGGTCAGCCCGGTGGTAACAACGGTGGCGGCGACTGGAACATCGGTGGCGGCGGCTACTACGAAGGTGACTTCAACCTCAGCGGTCACTATCAAGGTGGCTGGGACTTTGGTGCAACCGTTCCCGGCTGGGGTCAGTGGGACAACGGTGGTGACGACTGCTTCCAAGGCGGCGGTAATTTTTTTCAGGTAACTCCTGGGGAAAATAATGCCGTAACGCCCGCACCTAACGGTCACGGCGGTCTTGGTTGGGTAGGCGATAACGCTACTCCTAACACCCCAGGTAATGCTGGAAATACGCCCGCACCTAACGGTCAGGGCGGTTTGGGTCAGACTGGTGATACCCCGCAGTCGGTAGCTCCTGACACCACTGGTCAGGGCGGTCTCGGTCAGGTTGGTGGTAACACCACCACCGAAACTGAACAGGCTACCGGAAGCGAAAGCCAGGGTGCACAGTTCGGTCAGCTGAGCGAGAGCTACACTCGCACTTCTGAAGGTGAAATCCTCCAGGAGCAGCAGCGTCATCAAGATCATGGCGGACTGGACCTGACTGCTGATAACGATTCCGATAACGGTCGGGGTGGTTTGGGTCAGACCGGTGACAACCGGGCTCCCCAGCGTCAGGGTACTGTGACCATCAGCAACGATGTCGATATTGACCTCAACGCTGGCGCGGTATCCCGCAGTAGCGAGGCCGTGAACACCAATACTTCTGAAGATGTTAATGGTGGCGGCGCCGGTCTTGTTGGCAAAGGCTCTGAGAATAACAATGGTGGCGGCGCCGGCCTCGTCGGCAATGCTCCCAATGTTAATGGCGGTGGCGCCGGTCTCGTTGGCGATAACGGCAACGGCGGTTCCGCACAGGTGAACGGCGGCGGCAACGCAGCTGTTAACCAGGCCACTCAGGCAGACAACGGTAGCTCCGCGAGCTCCCAGAAGTCAGGAAGCTTGGCACACACCGGTGTCAGTGGCGTTCTGTTCGCCGCTGGGCTGGGTCTGCTCTCCCTGATGACCGGACTTGTGGTTCTGTTGACTCGCCGCAACAAGGCCTAATTAACGACGAATTGTCGTTATAGAGGTTACAAATTCGGGGTGGGTATCTCTCTCATGAGGTATCCACCCCGTTTTTGTGCGTAAAGGCGGTTATTGCCTAGATGGGGGCAGTGCACATACAGCTTTCGAAGTGGCGTAGCACGTATGAGAGATGTAGTATTAGAGCTTGATTAGAAAAATTTAGGCATCATTAGAAATACTTCAGGATGCCGTAACGGCGTTTCTTCAGAGGATACGCACATAAGATCTTCCGGCTTAGATATTGAGGGAACACCAGGAGAAAGCTGATGGCTGTGTGACACCCGCATATCTGGGAAGTTTCAGAATAGAGAGAAAACAATGGCACAAACTTCACAACAGTCTTCGTCAGCATCGGATGCGAGTGATGCTGCTGCAGATACTGATCTGAAACGCGGTCTTTCGGCACGTCATATGCAGATGATCGCCATCGGCGGCGCTATCGGCACCGGTCTGTTTGTTGCATCCGGCAAAACTATCTCTACCGCCGGGCCGGGCGGCGCTATCGTTGCTTACGGGCTGATCGGTATTATGGTGCTGTTCCTCATGCAGTCTCTGGGTGAGATGGCAGCGCATCTGCCCGTCCCAGGTTCGTTTCAAACCTACGCAACACGTTACGTTTCATCATCCTTCGGGTTTGCCATGGGGTGGAACTACTGGTTTAACTGGGCAATCACCGTCGCGGCCGAGCTTGTAGCGGTCGGGGAAGTGATGAAGTATTGGCTTCCTGAAACTCCCTCGTGGGTGTGGGCGGGCATCTTCTTAGTTCTCTTGACGGGGCTTAATGCTCTTTCTGCCAAAGCCTACGGTGAGGGCGAATTCTGGCTTGCCACTATTAAGGTGGTCACCGTTATCGTGTTCTTAATTGCGGGAATCGCGATGATCTTCGGGGTTCTCGGAGGCGCATCACCGGGTACCTCAAACTGGACCACGGGCGAAGCTCCTTTTGTGGGCGGGCCCGTCGCTATTTTCGCTATCTTCATGGTCGCCGGGTTCTCTTTCCAGGGTACCGAGATGATCGGTATTGCCGCCGGAGAATCCAAGAACCCCCGTCGCGATGTGCCGCGCGCACTCACCAGCGTATTCTGGCGCATCATGCTGTTCTATATCGGTGCCATGGTGGTTATAGGATTCCTTATTCCTTACACCGATCCGAATCTGCTCACCGCAGCCGAAGGCGATATTAACATTTCTCCCTTCACCCTTATCTTTGAACGCGCTGGTATTGCCTTCGCCGCTGCAGCAATGAACGCCGTGATTCTTACCGCTGTGCTCTCTGCAGGTAACTCGGGCCTCTATGTTTCGGCACGCATGTTGTTCTCACTCGCGCAGGAGGGTAAAGCTCCCAAGATTTTCACGAAGGTCAATAAGGGGGGCGTGCCGATGCCCGCCCTCATGGCAACTTCCGCCGTGGGAGCTGTCGGATTTATCGCCTCCGTTATTTCGCCGGATGCGGCCTACTTGTGGCTAGTTAATGTTTCGGGTCTAGCCGGTTTCATTACCTGGGTTGGTATCGCGGTGGCGCACTATAGGTTCCGCCGCGCCTACATGCGGCAGGGGCATAGCCTTAACGATCTTCCCTATACGGCGCCCTTCTTCCCGGTGGGGCCGATTATTGCCTTCATTATGTGTCTGCTGGTGATCGGTGGGCAGAACTACGAGGCGATCCTTGCGGGAGACTGGGTGGGCGTGATGAGCTCATATATAGGCCTGCCGGTCTTTGTGGCAGTTTGGGCTATTCACGCTATCGTAACCCGCGACCGTTTGATTCCGCTGGAACAGGTGGACGTCTCGGGTCTTGAGGTTAAAACGGGCAAGTAATTTCGGCGAACGGAATTATCAATAAAAAGACCGCCGGAGGAATATCGTGAGGTATTCCCCGGCGGGTTTTATTGCTATAAAATCACATTTTGATAAAGAGTTTCACGGTAAACTATTATGCGGTAGTACCATTTTTTAACGGTATATATGTTTCAACTCCGTGGGTAAATATAAAGATATAATAAAGTTTGCCCGAAATGCTTTACCTCCGTGTTGTGAGCAGGGTATGTTTGTAAAGACATAGAACGTTCACTATTGTGAACTTTCTCTTATGTACGATATGAAGCTTCCTGACCTTTGGTTCGTGCATGCGTAGGTTTACGATCGGTTAAGCCTCATGTGAGCGCTCTATGAGAATACCCCGTAAGGTATCGTCGGGGATGTATAGATTCGTTTGAAGCACTCACTGTTTTCAGGGGATGTGCCCTCTGGGAAAAAGCACAGACATGAATGCTCAAGCTAGGATAAGACCCCCGTAGCGTGTTTAGGGTAGAGGCACGGCGGGGGTCTAAGCCTGCCCGTGCAGGAATTGATGTGAACGCACTAAAACTGGGGATTTAGACGCGGCAGTATTTTCTTTTGATGATGAAAATTTTTATATATACTCCACAATAAAATTAGAAAATACTTTTGTCCGGAAAAATATCATATATATAGAGCATGTAGTCATACATCGATAATGTACATATCCTGGCGGGCCACCTATCTTAACGTTAGGTGTACCGGGCAGATTCTCCGGCGTAGGATTGGCACTATGGATATAGTTATTAAGCGCATATATGAAGAGCCTTCCCCGGATGACGGATACCGGGTACTCGTTGATAGGCTTTGGCCGCGCGGAGTCTCAAAAGATAAGGCTCATCTTGATGAATGGGCGAAGGACTTAGCTCCTTCGACGGAGGCTCGCCGAGATTTTGGGCATAAACCAGAGAATTTTGAATCCTTCAAACAACGCTATCTGAACGAGCTTGACAGTAATTCAGAGGTGCACCCCGAGCTTGAGCGTATGGTTGCGGGTGCGCAGAAGCTCCAGTCCTCTCGCGTTACGCTTTTGTACGGCGCTAAGAGCCCTACCTGCAACCACGCGGTCATTCTGCGTGATTACCTCATAGACCGGCTGAAGAGCCTCTGAAATTTTGGCTGATACGCGCTGTACATAAGCTACTGTAGAAAGATGGTTGATGAACATTCAGCAATTGATACGGCACAGAGAATTGTGCATGTTTCTGCAGTGGTAATCCGCAATCACGCCGGGCACGTACTGACCGTGCGTAAAGCCGCCTCACATGGGTTTATGATGCCCGGAGGTAAACCCGATGCGGGGGAGAGCCCCTTGTATACGGCGGTGCGTGAGGTTACTGAAGAGCTGGGATTTGCGCCGGATCCTGCCCAGATGGTGTACCTTGGCAAGTTTGACGCCCCCGCCCTGAACGAAAGCGGATTCGTGGTACGGGCCGAAACTTTTGAATATATGCCGCATCCGCAAGAGGAAAAGATACTTGAGCAGCTGAGCCCGCATGCCGAAATTGCTGAATTACGTTGGGTAGACCCCGCAGCGGACTATACCGATCAGGCACCTCTGAACACTGAGTGTATATTCCCGCTTATCTGCAGAATAAGTCCTGGCGAAACGCCATCGGTGCCGCTGTGAATCCGCTGAAAATATGCGCGATATGAGCGATAAGGCTTGCGCTCGGCTGCGCGGGGGCGGTAGGGTGCATAGGGATAAATCACCCGTAAAAATTTTACGTTGACGCACGCGTTCCGCGCACCGTCGCGTGTATGAACGCATCCGATGAAAGAAGCAGAACATGAGAGATAGTTTTAACCTTGCCGTGTATTGCGGCGCTACTATGGGCAATGACCCCGATTTTGCCGCCTGCGCCCGTGAGTTGGGAACCCTATGCGCAAAACGTGGCGTGGGGGTAGTTTATGGAGGCGGCCGCACCGGTCTGATGGGAACCGTCGCGGGCGCGACCCTGGATGCGGGCGGCAAAGTCTACGGCGTGGTCACCCACCAGCTCGTGGAGTGGGAGGGCGTGTACCCCGGGCAGACAACCCTCGATATTGTCGATACCATGCATCAGCGTAAGATCGCCATGATTAATAAGGCCGACGCCTTCGTTGCGATGCCCGGTGGCCCCGGAACCTTGGAAGAATTTTTCGAGGTATTTAGCTGGCAATTCCTCAAGATTCACACGAAGCCTGTGGCGCTCCTGAATGTTAATGGGTACTGGGATAAGCTCGTTGAGGCGATGCAATATATGGCTAGCACTGAGCTTTTGCGCCCTTCATACCTGGAACGTTTGATTGTTGTTGACACTCCCGAAGAGCTTATGAAGGTGCTTGGGAAATAGCCCGGAAGCTCTGGAGAAACCAACTACTTACACGCCCGTGGCCTGAGCGCTGCGGGCGTTTTTGCATCACCCGTCGGTAGGGGGGGCGTGGACGCGTCTAGTTTTTACCGCGCGCCCTGCTCAGAAGCGAAGAAAGCGGCAGAATATGCACAATAATCCATACGGGCGTGAGCGTCATCATAAGCATATAGAGAACCCGAATCAGGGACTCCATGTGAGGGTCTTCTGAGAGCATGCCCAGATAGACCGTCAACCCCAGTACCGCGCCAGTGGTGAGTGTCAAATAGAGCAATGCCCACAGCACTTCGGAGCGGCTGGCGTGCCCGCGACCGAGTGTGTAGAAGCGGTAAAACCGCCCCACCGCCTGAAGGAACGAGGCACCTTCTAACGCCTGTGCGGGTTCACGAACAGCGGCTAGCGCCTCCTGCTCATCATCAACGCCGATTTCGCGCAGGGCATCGGGGGTATCCTGGAGAAGAAAAACGGGTTCTTCTTTGTGACGGTGTGTGCGTGCCATACCTCTAGGGTACCCGACGACGTGTAAAGGACAACGATGACAAAGACCCTTCTCATCACCTATTTCGGCCCGTTTCCCGGCGTGAGCGTGAACCCGAGCGGGGTAACAGCGCGGCAGGTGGCTGATGTACTTGCCGACGAATCTGCGGTACGGGTTGTAACCCGTGAGGTTCCGGTGAGCTATGCGGGTTCTTCAGAAGCTTTAGGGGAGATGCTGACCGATATTCGCCCGGATGCGGTGCTCAGCTTGGGTGTGGCAGTCGGACGGGATAAGGTGAGCTTTGAGAGGGTCGCTATCAACCTGGATTCTGCCGATATTGAGGATAATGACGGTGTGGTGCGTGTGGATGAGGCGATCGCCCCGGATGGACGCGAAGCGTATTTTTCGACCCTGCCGGTGCGGGCAAGCTATGAGCGTTTGCGCGGTGTGGGACTGCCGGTTGAGATTTCGTACACCGCCGGAACCTATGTGTGCAACCACGTATTTTATGAGGTACACCGTATTCTGGAACTCCAGGGGCGGCGGATTCCTGCGGGGTTTGTGCATATTCCCGCCATGCGACCCGATCATGAGCCCTCTGAAGTACAGACAACGTTTACTGCGCATGCCGATGCTGGGGGAGTAGAGAGCGAATCGGTGCCGACTCTGCCTGAGGCGGTGGTTGCGCGCATCGTGGTGGAGCTGGTGCGCGATACCCTCAAGGTTATGTAGGCTCATTCATGCCGTAGAACTGGGAAGACGAGTGAAAGCGGCGGTTAAAACGCGGTGCCCCCGATCAGACATTCATCGGGGGCACCGCGCATATTAGCTTAAGACACTGCTACTTGCGGTGCTTAAGGTAGTAGTCGATCAGGGATGCGGTCGAAGAATCCTGGCGTGCCAGAACCTCGCGGTCGCCTTTGATAGCGGGCACCAGATCGAGCGCCAGCTTCTTGCCGAGTTCGACGCCCCACTGGTCGAAGGAATCGATACCCCACACGATACCCTGCACAAAGGTGATGTGCTCATAGAGGGCAATCAGCTCGCCCAGCACACGCGGGGTCAGGCGGGAGGCCATGATAGAGGTCGAAGGACGGTTGCCGCTGAAGATACGGGCGTTTACCACATGCTCGGCGGTACCTTCGGCGCGTACCTCATCCTCGGTCTTGCCGAAAGCGAGCGCCTGAGTCTGTGCAAAGAAGTTTGCGAGGAAGAGTTCGTGCACATCCTGCTCGCCATCCTTGGTGGGGTGAGCCGGGTTGGCGAAGGCCAGGAAGTCCGCAGGGATAAGGCGGGTACCCTGGTGGATAAGCTGGTAGAAAGCGTGCTGACCGTTGGTGCCGGGCTCGCCCCAGAAAACCTCGCCCGTGGAGTAGTCCACGAAGGAACCGTCGGCGCGCACGGATTTACCGTTGGACTCCATGGTAAGTTGCTGCAGATAGGCGGGAAAACGGTGCAGGTACTGGTCGTAGGGTAGAACCGCGTGGGTTTCGGCACCCAAGAAGTTCACGTACCATACGTTAAGCAAGCCCATGAGTATGGGCACGTTCTTTTCAAAGGGCGCAGTGCGGAAGTGCTCGTCCATGGCGTGGAAGCCCGCGAGGAATTCTTCGAATACCTTCGGGCCGAAGACGATGGCCAGCGAGGTACCGATCGCCGAGTCTACGGAGTAGCGACCGCCTACCCAGTCCCAGAAGCCGAAGGCATTTTCGGGGTCAATGCCGAAGGCAGCAACCTTATCGAGCGCGGTTGAAACGGCGATAAAGTGCTTAGCCACGGCTTCTTCTGCGGTTTTTCCCTGCAGGGCGTTCGCCTCGCCAAGCGCGGTGAGCAGCCAGTCGCGTGCCACACGAGCGTTGGTCAGGGTTTCTAAGGTGCCGAAGGTCTTCGAAGCAACGATGAACAGGGTAGTTTCGGGGTCAAGATCAGAAACTTTTTCGGCAACATCGGTCGGGTCGATATTTGAGATGAACCGTGCGGAAATCCCGGCATCGGCGTAAGGCTTAAGCGCCTCGTACACCATCACGGGACCAAGGTCAGAACCGCCAATACCAATATTCACCACGGTCTCGATGCGCTTGCCGCTCACACCGGTCCACTCGCCCGAACGCACACGATCGGCAAAAGCGTAAATCTTGTTCAGAACGGCATGAACATCGCTATCGACATCCTGCCCATCAACAATGAGGGCGGGGGAGTAGCCTTTGGGGCGGCGCAGCGCGGTGTGCAGAACCGCGCGGTCCTCGGTCACGTTAATGTGTTCGCCAGTGAACATAGCATCGCGGCGTTCGGCGAGGTTCACCTCTTCGGCGAGTTTGAGCAAAAGCTGCACGGTCTCTCCTGTGATGAGGTTCTTCGAGAGGTCTACGTGCAGGTCTGCGGCATTAAAACTAAATTTCTGGGCGCGGGAAGGATCCTGCTCGAACCAGGCTCGCAAATTCGGAGTGAGCGATGCTTTGTGCTGGGTTAGTGCTGACCACGCGCTGGTGGTCGTCGGGTTCGTAATAGTCATGGTTCTTATTTTCTCTCTTTCAACCCGGTGATGTCACCTTTATACAGGCGTTTACCTGAAGGTTTTGCGCGTTCTTGCGCTTTTGGTGACCACAACGTTTGGGTGCGGTGCATAATTCCCGCCAGGCATTATCCCCATGAACGGCGCGCATTGGAGGGGAGATTTTACGAATCCTCAGGGTGCCCTCAAGGGTTAGCAAACCGTCCCCTAAATGTACACGAAAACTCGCGTACATTTGGGAGAATACCGGTGGTAGACTGGGGACGTCTTTATAGACCTGCCTCAGTGTATCCGGTAATGCGGGCACGAGCGATGCTGGCTTTTTGCATAGCGTGCGTGGAAGTTCTCGACGGCGCAGTGCATCATGAAAACTCACTCATAACTCACACATTCACTCCAGGATATTGTTTATGCCTATAAACCCGCTGCGGGGAATTCGTGTACCCGCTGCAGAGCATACCCCGCCGTATGAATCATTTCTGGAATCTCGCGGATTCCGCCCCGAAATTCAGGGTTTGCGCGCCTTCGCCGTGCTTCTCGTGGTGCTTTACCACGTGTGGATCGGCAAAGTCTCCGGCGGTGTGGATGTTTTTCTCTTCATCTCGGCTTTCTTGCTTTCGCTCTCGTTCATGCGGAAAATCAACGAGGGCAAAGCGCTGAACCTGCTGGCCTACTGGACTCATGTGTTCGCGCGCCTGTTGCCTGCCGCAGCCGTGGTGATCGTGCTGACTCTTGCGGCTTCCTTAACTATCTTGCCAGCGCTGTATTGGAACGCGCGCGCCGTTGATGCCCAAGCCTCGCTGTTTTACTACCAGAACTGGAACCTGGCGAACGGTGCGGTCAATTATTTCGCCCAGGGTATAAGCGATAAATCGCCCTTCCAGCATTTCTGGTCGCTCTCGATTCAGGGACAAATTTTCCTGCTCTGGCCGATACTTTTCGCGGTGGCTGCGTTTCTCGTGCATCGGGTACGCTTCAAGCCCGTACCCGCGGCGGTAACGGTATTCGGCACTGTATTCATGACCTCGTTTGCCTTCTCAATCTGGGAGACAAAGCAGATTTCCGCCTACGCATATTTTGATACCCGCACCCGCCTGTGGGAGTTTGCGATTGGTACTCTGCTTGCGGTGATGACGCTGAAATGGAAGCCGCGCCATGTGAGAACCCGCGTGGTGATGGGATGGGTGGGCGCCCTGGGATTAATAACCTGCGGCGCTGTTTTACCGGTTGAACGAACCTTCCCCGGTTATTTGGCGCTGTGGCCCGTGCTCTCCGGCGCGCTGGTAATGATCGCTGGGCGCACCGACCATAAATTCGCGATCGACCGTCTGCTAGTCTCCACGCCGTTGCAAAGCTTGGGCAATATTTCTTACGCCCTGTACCTAGTGCATTGGCCCCTGCTCGTGCTCTACAGCGCTGCGGTTAATAAACCTCGCGTGAATTTTCTGGAAGGCGCAGCAATTATTGTCGTTTCAATCGGTTTGGCATGGGTTTTGAGCGCCTATATCGAGAAGCCGCTGCGCAGCCGATCCGGCGTATTTCTTGATAAAACGGTCTTGAAACTGCGCGTGACCACGATTTTCACCCCCACTCTTTGGGTGAATCAGCTCGCCTATGTACTCGTGATTCTGCTGGTGATCGGAGCTCCTGTTCTGAGCGTTCGCGCCTGGGCACAGCAACGCGATATAACCGTGATTCAGAATACTGAAGAGCTAGTGAAAAATGATGAAGCAACATATCCAGGCGCCCGAGCAGTCGGCACGGACCAAATGTCGCGCGTATCAAAGCCTATTCCGCAGGATATCCCCATCTACGGCATGCTCGCTGACTGGGGAGAGGGATGCCCCGCACCCTTTACCCCCATGCATGAATCTCTGAATACATCCTGCGCCGTCAAACAGAATGGGGACGATTCGGCACCGCTCATCATTGTTGTTGGCAGCTCGCACGCATTACAGATGACGGCTGCGTTCGAGCCTATTGCCCAGCGCACCGGCACCAATCAGATGAACCTTCTAGAGACAGGATGCCCTTACCCATTCGCAGCCCCCGAGGGCTATCTCAACGACCGCAAGAAACGCTGCATCGCGTTCTCACAGAAAGCCACGGAAGAAATTCTGCGCCTTAAGCCGACGACCGTAGTGATTATCGCAACCACAACCGACACAAGCGCTGATGCCGAGACCGCAGACCCCAACCTCGACGAAACCCTGCGCGTCTTCACTGATGCGGGCATCCAGGTGATCGGTCTGCGCGATAACCCCCGATTTGCTCAAGATATGTATGTGTGTGCGATTAGGGCTCAGGGGGATAAGAGCAGCTGTTCTGAACCCATTGAGCAGAAATATGGTGATAATCCCGCCGCACCAATTTTCGAGAAATATGCAGACCGTGGTGCCTATCTGCTCGATTTGAAGGATATCTACTGCCCGGACGGTCTATGCCGCTCGGTCATCGGCAACGTATACGTGTACGCGGATACTAACCACCTCACCAAAGCCTTCGAACATACCCTCGCAGAGACAATATATGAGCGTGCCCTCGCCGCAGGCTGGAAGCCGGAAGGGCGCTCAGGGTCATAACTCTCAGGCCGCCGGGCTAGTGAATAGACTGCAGAGATACGCCCTCGCTTATGCCAGATGAGCGGGGGCGCATCACGTACGCAGATTTCGGGCAGATTTTAGGCATATCAGGCCGCATAGGCGGGGGAGTGAAGGCCGTATGCGGTAGAGTGGAAACCATGAGCGTGCAGCAGAATCTTTACCTGGTTATTTCTCGACGTGGAGAAACTCTCATGAACCGTGACGGAACCGTTCATTACCTGCCTGAAGCGCCACAAAACACCATCATCGAAACCAGCCTGGAACCTAAATTTAGAAAGCCTGCCGACCGGGAAGGCACCGATTACCACGCAGCCTACCTGGAGGATGAAGAACTGCTCGCGCTCGCAGAAGATCTCTCCCGAGCTAACACGGATGCGCCCATCACCGCATCGCAGAATGGGTTCTGGTTCTACCCCGTGCACGAAGACCCCGCCGGGCGCGCCCGCTACGCCGCCGCCCTTGCTAAACGCGACTACCTTCTTGAAATGGAGTATTCCGCGTATTCGGGAGATCCCGCGCTGATCGACGGGGAACGCCAGGTGCGGCGCACCGCATCCGGCGAGCTCGTATTCCCGCGCATCGAACCGGCGGTTATGGCGCTCGTCCTCAGCCGCGACGGCGAACGGGTGCTGTTGGCGAATAACCGGCTCTGGCACGAAAACCGCTTCGCCCTCATCGCCGGGTTCGTGGACCCCGGCGAGAACCTGGAACAGGCAGTAGCCCGCGAAGTCTATGAAGAAACCGGGCTGCAGGCTCTCAACCTTGACTATCGTATGAGCGATGTGTGGCCCTTCCCTCGTTCGCTCATGATCTGCTACCGGGTGACGGTCGATGACACCCAACCCGTGGAACATCTGGACGGAGAAATCCGGGCCGCACGCTGGTTCACCGCGCCCGAGTTGGCGCAGGCTATCGCCGAATCTGAAGCTATACGCCAGAAACAGGGAGTGCCCAAACTGGAGCTGCCCGGCACGAATGCGGTTGCCCGCCGCATGCTGGACGACTGGCTGCACGAGAAAAATGCCGGGCGCTGAGTCGAAGCCGACTAAAACCTGCGCTCAAGACAAACTAGGGCAAGTGGTACACTGGATAGGCAAGCCCGAGACAGAGGCGCGTTTTGGCGCGCCCGCACGAGAACGCTCGGGCATGCAGCACTGATATCCGCGTCGCGTATCTAAGCTCACGCACCTAACGCGGCGTGCCCCTAGTATTCCCTAGATTTAAGCGAGAAAAATTACGCATGTCTGAAAACACCGCTTCGCGCCCTGATTTGCGCAACGTGGCGATCGTGGCACACGTTGACCACGGCAAAACCACCATCGTGGATGCGATGCTCAAGCAGACCCACGCGTTCTCGGCGCACGCAGACGTCGAAGACCGCGTGATGGACTCCGGCGACCTTGAAAAGGAAAAAGGCATTACCATCCTCGCGAAGAACACCACCGTGTTCTACGATGGCCCCTCCGCGAACGGTGAAACCATCACCATTAACGTGATTGATACCCCCGGGCACGCCGACTTCGGCGGCGAAGTCGAACGCGGCCTTTCTATGGTCGATGGCGTGGTGCTGCTCGTGGACGCATCCGAAGGCCCGCTGCCGCAGACCCGCTTCGTGCTGCGCAAGGCACTCGCCGCGAAGCTGCCCGTCATTTTGGTGGTGAACAAGGTGGACCGCCCGGATGCGCGCATCGACGAGGTCGTCAGCGAAACTATGGATTTGCTGCTCGGCTTGGCATCTGACCTGGCCGAGGAGATACCCGACCTTGACCTCGACAGTGTGCTCGATGTGCCGGTCGTCTACGCCTCCGGCAAGGCTGGCGCCGCATCGCTGAACCAACCTGCCGACGGTGCCCTGCCCGATAATGACGATTTGGAACCGCTGTTTAAGACCATTATCGAGCACGTGCCCGCCCCCACCTACAACCCTGATGAGGTGCTGCAGGCGCACGTGACCAACCTCGACTCTTCGCCGTTCCTGGGTCGTCTGGCGCTCGTGCGTATCTTCAACGGCACCCTCAAGAAAGGGCAGACCGTCGCTTGGGCACGTCAAGACGGCGATATTAAGAACGTGCGTATCTCCGAGCTGTTGGCAACCAAGGCGCTCGAACGTGTTCCCGCCGAAGAAGCAGGCCCCGGCGAAATCGTGGCGGTCGCCGGTATCGAAGACATTACCATTGGTGAAACCCTGACCGACGCTGAAAACCCCAAGCCGCTGCCGCTTATTAAGGTGGACGACCCGGCGATCTCCATGACCATCGGCATTAACACC
Source organism: Rothia sp. HMSC058E10 (assembly GCF_001809415.1). Lineage (NCBI taxonomy): Bacteria > Bacillati > Actinomycetota > Actinomycetes > Micrococcales > Micrococcaceae > Rothia > Rothia sp. HMSC058E10. Next base: position 13,167 of record NZ_KV797606.1, read on the forward strand.
TCTCCGATGGCGGGCCGCGTCAAAGGTGCGAAGGTGACCGCACGCCAGGTCAAGGACCGTCTTGACCGTGAACTTATCGGTAACGTCTCCATCAAGGTTCTGCCCACCCAGCGCCCGGATGCTTGGGAAGTTCAGGGCCGCGGCGAGCTCGCCCTCGCTATTTTGGTGGAGCAGATGCGCCGCGAAGGCTTCGAACTGACCGTGGGTAAACCGCAGGTAGTCACCAAAACCATCGACGGCAAACTGTACGAACCGATGGAACACATGATTATTGATGTGCCCGAAGAGCACCTGGGTGCCGTAACCCAGCTGATGGCGGCACGTAAGGGGCGCATGGAGAACATGTCGAACCACGGCACCGGCTGGGTGCGCATGGAATTTGCGGTACCCGCGCGCGGCCTGATCGGCTTCCGTACCCAGTTCCTCACCGAAACCCGCGGCGCCGGTATCTCGTCGTCGTACTCGATCGACCCTGAACCCTGGGCTGGCGATATTGAGTACCGCACCAACGGTTCGATGATCGCCGACCGTGCCGGCGTGGTAACCCCTTACGCCATGATTAACCTGCAGGAACGTGGCACCTTCTTCGTGGAACCGACCTCCGAAGTATACGAGGGCATGGTCGTGGGCATGAACTCCCGTGCGGACGATATGGAAGTAAACATCACCAAGGAAAAGAAGCTGACCAATATGCGTTCCTCCACCGCAGACAGCTTCGAGAACCTGACCCCGCCCAAGAAGCTCACGCTGGAAGAATGCCTCGAATTCGCCCGCGAAGACGAATGTGTGGAGGTCACCCCCGAAGCTATTCGCATCCGCAAGGTTATTCTGGATGCGAACGAGCGAGTGCGTGAATTCCGCCGCCGTGCCCGCGCCAACTAGGGCACACGAGCATAGCTAACCGCCGGGAGCAGTACGGGCGTTTGTCGTCATGACAAGCAACGATAACCGTACCGCTCCCGGTTGTGGTTTAAGATATAGAAGAACTGTTCTTTGACAGAAGGTCACCTGACACTATGCCTGAAACTTCCGCGCCGCAGTACCCCGCCCAAGGGGAGCACCTGATGAAAAACGCGAAACGCGACTTGCTGCCGAGCGGCTACACGCCCTCCGAGGCAGTGATGTTGTTCGTACACGCGCATCCAGACGACGAGACCACGGCAACAGGCGCAACGATGGCGTACTACGCCAAGAAGGGTGCCAAGGTGTATTTGCTGACTCTCACCCGAGGCGAAATGGGAGAAGTCATTCCGCCGAAGCTGCAGCATCTTGAAGTGGGCAAACCCGGCAACAGCGACAACGGTGAGGCACTGGGGGAGTACCGAACCGTTGAGCTCAACAACGCGACGACAAAGCTGGGTGTGCGCAAGCGTTTCTTCCTGGGAGAGGAACCCGCCACGGCGCCGGGCGCGCTCAACATCTACCGTGATTCCGGCATGGCGTGGGGCAAAGACGGTAAACCGGTGGCGAACCCGAAGGCGAGTGAAGATTCCTTGACCACCCAGCCGATCGCCCCGCAGGCCGAGGCTATTGCTAATGCCATTCGCGATGTTAAGCCCGATGTTCTGATTACCTATGACCTCGACGGCGGCTACGGGCACCCCGACCATGTGCGCACTCACCAGGCCGTGCTTGAAGCACTCAAAATCTTGGGCGATAGTAACGACCGCCCCATACTGACCTGGGGTATTGAAGGAGAATTCTCAGAGCAGGATGCGCGCCAACAATGCGCTATCACCGGCTCAGTCGAGGCCAAACGTGAAGCGATGAGAGCCCACGGAACGCAGATTGTGGTCACCGGGGACACCACCTTTGAATTCTCAAACAAGGTAGAGCAGAAAATTTCGGCGGTCGAAACCTACCGCCTGCTCGACGGTAACGCACAGCGCAAAATTCCCGAAACCCCCACGCAGGCAGGCATCGTATCGCTTCTGATAACGTGCATTCTTCTGGGAACCCTCGCAGGTATCGCGGGCTCAATCTACCACGCCTGGGTCATGTATACGGGTGAAACTCCGCTTCCAATCGGGCTCGTATTCGGCTTCGCCACCGTATTTTTTGCATCACTGTGGGCTTCCCTCGCACTGCGTCGTGGCGGGGCAACGATTATCACCGGCGCCTTCGCATTCCTGGTGATATATGCGCTCGCCTTTATGCGCCCAGATTCGCCCTTCGTGCTGGTAAACCCGGACTACCCGCCGATTGGTTTATACGGCACGCTATGGCTTTTGGGCACGCCCGTTATCTCTCTGCTCGCCTTTTTCGTCTTCATCCGTACCAAAGAAGGAAACGCCTTCTATAACACCCCGCGACAGGTCCATTTGCGCCATCGCAGGGCCGAAGAGAAAGCACGCCGAGCTCAAACGCTTAATAATTCTTCGCGCACTGCACCATAAGCTGTGATGAAGCTAAAGAATGACATAGAGGCGTCACGAAAAATGTTGTGATTAATATAACTTATTGGAATTTATATTTTAATTTATTGGCTCTGACTAGGGGAAATAATATTTACTCGCAGGAAAGCCTAGCCTAAAAAATGCCGACGAAGGGCTGCATTATGGCTGTCTGCTACGACACGAAAATCTGCTTAAATGCCCTGTGCAAGCTAGACTTATACACAGACTTCCACGAGGTCATAACCCTCGTGACGACGTGTGCCGGACGACGACCCTGCAGGATTACAGGGCAGGCACACGCTGCTAGGTTTAGAAAGGCACCCATGACTTACGTAATTGCACTGCCCTGCGTAGACGTGAAAGATCGCGCCTGCGTTGAGGAATGCCCCGTTGACTGCATCTACGAGGGTGACCGCACACTGTATATCCACCCCGATGAATGCGTGGACTGCGGAGCCTGCGAACCCGTTTGCCCCGTCGAGGCTATCTACTATGAAGATGACGTACCCGAAGAATGGTCCGAATACATTACCGCCAACGCCGAATTCTTCGACGACCTCGGCTCACCCGGCGGTGCCGCGAAGATGGGACCAACCGGTAAAGACGTACCCTTCATCGCTGCCCTACCACCGCAGGGGGAGTAGCTGGCGCATTCGGCGCACCCTCACGTTGAAAACTTAAGACAGGCTAAAGCCCCCGGATCTCGCACGCTGGGAACGGGGGCTTTGCCATACCCTCAGCACTCAAACGCGCGATACAATGACTACGCACGAAAGAACAGCCGGTATCTGCCGGTTTACAACGCCGCACAAGGAGAACCATGCGTGCCTACGGTCTAGATCTACCCGAATACCCCTGGGAAACCCTTATTCCCTACCGCAAACTTGCTGCTGAACATCCGGGTGGGACCATAGACCTCTCCATCGGCACCCCGGTCGATGACACCCCGCAGCTGATTCAGGATGCGCTCACCGCCGCATCCGACGCCCCCGGATACCCGACCACGCACGGAACTGTTGAACTGCGCCAGGCGATCGTAGACTGGTTTGCACGCCGCCGCGGGGTCACCGGGCTAAGCACCGACCAGGTGATGCCTACGGTTGGTTCCAAAGAACTTGTGGCGTGGCTTCCGTTTCTACTGGGACTAGGAACTGACCCCGGCACTCAAGAGCGCGATGTGGTGGTTTACCCGCGCGTGGCGTACCCAACCTACGATATGGGGGCGCGCTTCGCTGGCGCGCAGTCCGTGCCCGCAGATTCGCTTGATGAGCTGCCCGAAGATGTGCGCAGGCGCGTGCGGTTGGTGTGGGTGAACTCGCCCGCCAACCCGAACGGCGTGGTGCGTGATGTTGCTGAGCTTCGCGAGATTGTGCGGCAGGCACGTGATATTGGTGCTGTGGTAGCCAGCGACGAATGCTATGCGGAACTCGGCTGGGGCGCGTGGGATGAAGCTCGCGGCGGTCAGCGGGTGCCCTCTATTCTTGATCCCCGCGTATGCGACGGCGACTTTACCGGGCTTTTCGCCGCATATTCGCTCTCAAAACAGTCGAACCTGGCGGGGTACCGTGCCGCGTTTATTGCGGGTGATGCGCAGCTTATGCCTAACCTCATCAACTCCCGCAAGCACGCCGGGATGATTGTTCCCGCCCCCGTGCAGCGTGCGCTGATTGCCGCCTTGGGAGATGAAGCCCATGTGGCGGCGCAGAAAGATAAGTACCGGGCGCGCCGGGAGGCGCTTCTCGCAGCTATTACCGCCGCAGGCGGGCGCGTCGAAAACTCTGAGGCTGGGCTGTACCTGTGGACCACTTTCGGCGAGGATACGTGGGCGTCTATCGAACGTTTGGCCAAGCTGGGAATCGTCGCGGGACCGGGGGTCTTCTACGGTGAAGACGGCGCCGGGTATGTGCGTATAGCGCTGACCGCATCCGATGAGGATATTGCGAAGGCGGCCGAGCGTCTGATGGCAAGCGCAGGGTAGGAAAACGCTGCAAAAAAATAAAACCACCTGAGAAATAAAGATGCCCGGAACCTCCAATACAGGAAGTTCCGGGCATCTTCTATACCGGATGCGCACCCCCGATTACTTGCGTTTGCCGGGGAGCAAGAACATCTGGAGGGTGGGCGGATTCGGGTTATCGACCTCGCCGGGAACCAAGTCCACCTTGCGAACTTTCGAGGAAGTACGTGAGGCTAGGAACGAGGACAGCCAGGTTGCCAGCGCCGTGAGCGCGAAGTTCACGATGACGAAGAGCGCCGCCGCCAACAGAAGGGTCTGCAGCACGTTGCCGTCACCCGAGCCGATGCGTCGTGCGGATGCCAGCAGCTCGGGGTAGGAAATAATGTACCCGAGCGCGGTGTCCTTGAGGATCACCACAAACTGGCTGAGCATCGAAGGCATCATGGAGTTGAAGGCCTGCGGCATAAGAATCGTGCGGAGGGTCTGACCGGGGGTCAGGCCGATCGCCAGGCCTGCCTCACCCTGACCGCGCGGCAGCTGTTTGACACCCGAACGCAGCAACTCTGCAATCACGGATCCGTTATAGAAGGTCAAACCGATCACGACCGCAAGGAACGGCAGCTGTGAGGGGTTAATCCAGCTGAACCGGCTGAGGAACAGCCAGAAGAAAATCATCATCATCAGCACCGGAACGGCACGGAAGAACTCAACCACAATGGTGCCGAACCAACGAAGCACGCGGTTCTGCGCCAGGCGTGCCATGCCGAAGATAACACCGAAAGCGATAGAGGTAATTACCGAAATACCCGCCGCCTGTAGGGTTGAAATCAGACCGGGCAGGTAGTAGGAACCCCAAGCTTTTGCGGTGAAGAGGTCGGTCCATTTTTCTGCCTCAAGCTGGCCCTTAGCGCCCATCACGCTCAGCACATAGACAGCGAACGCGATAAAAACCAGAATCGCCGCGATATTGAAGACACGGGTGCGAGCCTTCGCACGGGGGCCGGGGGCGTCGAAGAGGACAGTGGTGCTTGTGGTTACATCAGAATTAAAGAATTTCATCGCTTCACCGCCAATTTACGTGAGGACCAGGTGGTCAGGATGCCTAGAGGCACCACAATCGCCACGAATCCCAGTGCGAAGATCAGGAAGATCGCTAACACCATGTTCGCATCGAACTCAATCATGGACTTCATCATGCCGGAGGCTTCGGCAACGGATGCTACCGATGCGACCGTCGTGTTCTTCGCCAATGCAATGAGCGTATTACCCAGCGGAGTAATAGAGCCGCGCAACGCCTGCGGAAAAATAATCATGCGCGCAGTATCCATGAAGCCGAGGCCAATGGCACGAGCCGCCTCCGCCTGACCGGTGGGAACCGTGTTCACACCCGAACGGATTGCCTCACACACAAAAGATGCGTGATAGATCGACAGCACGATCACGGCATACACGAAGAAGTTCGTCTCAAAATCAGTCGAGAACGACAGCTGAAACTGCGTCCACACGCCCAGTAACGCTAGAGTCATCAGAATCGTCAGCGGGGTGTTGCGGAATAAGTGCACATAGATCGTACCCGCCCAGCGCAGCGAGGGAACCGGGCTGATACGCATCAGCGCCAGGATCGCACCGAGTACGAAAGACCCGATCGCGGCCCAGAACGTTAGCTGAATATTCACCCAGAACGCGCCCAACACATCGTATTTGGCGAAGAGAGCGCCGAGTTGGTCAAAGAATGACATCGTTTTCCTCTCTTCCGTGCCTAAGCGCAGGACGCCGAAGGCTTTGGCGGATTCTTTTCGGTGTTGTAGCTGTAGCCGGTGCCGTCCGTGTGCTTCTTCACCAGGTTCTCCCAGGTGCCGTCTTCTACCATCTCGTTAATAGCTTTATTGATGGCTTCACACTTATCGGTACCCTTAGGCAGACCAACACCGTACTTCTCAGTGGTGAATGTTTTGCCAACCAGCTTGAGTTTGCCCTTATTCGCCTTGGTCGCGGCAAGACCCGCAAGAATAATATCGTCGGTCGTCACCGCATCTACCACGCCGCCGTTGAGGGCGACCACACAGTCCGAGTAGCTATTCTGCTTCACCAGGTTCACGTTTTTGGCGTAGGTATCCTGAATTTTTTTGGCGCTGGTCGAACCGGTCACCGAGCATAGGTTCTTTCCGTTCAGGCTATCGGGTCCGGTAATGCTCGTTTCATCGGCGCGCACGAGCAAATCCTGCCCGGCAACGTAGTACGGACCGGCAAAATCAACGCTCTTCTTACGGCTGTCGCTAATGGAATAGGTCGCCAGAATCATATCGACCTGACCGTTGGAGAGCATATTCTCACGGTTAGCACTGGGGGACTCTACGAACTCGATCTGATCTTCTGAGTAGCCGAGCTTACCGGCAATGTAGCGCGCCACATCTACGTCAAAACCGGTGTAATCCTGACCGTCCTGGTAGCCCAAGCCGGGCTGATCGTACTTAATGCCGATGCGAATCTTAGGTTTAGAGTCCGAGGCGCTGGAGCACCCGGTCAGCGTGAAACCGAGGGCAAGCGCAGCTGCGGTACTCACGGCGAAAAACTTGGTGGCGGCGCGGTTAAAGAATGATTTTTTCATGGCACACCCCCTAGTGGTCGATGATCTTGGAGAGGAAGTCGCGGGCGCGCTCGCTCTTAGGCTTGGTGAAGAATTCATCCGGAGTGGCTTCTTCAACAATCTCGCCGTCCGCCAAGAAGACGATGCGGTCGGCGGCCTTACGGGCGAATCCCATCTCGTGGGTTACGACGATCATGGTCATGCCGTCGCGGGCGAGGGAGACCATGGTATCGAGCACTTCGTTCACCATCTCGGGGTCGAGCGCACTGGTGGGCTCGTCAAAAAGCATGACCTTGGGCTTCATCGCGAGAGCGCGGGCGATAGCGACGCGCTGCTGCTGACCGCCCGAAAGCTGGGCTGGCATTTTTTCTGCTTGGGAATCTACCCCGACCTTGGCGAGAAGTTCCATAGCTTCGGCTTCGGCCTGCTCTTTGGAGAGCTTGCGGATGCGGCGTGGGCCTAGCGTCACGTTGTCAAGGATGGTTTTGTGGGCAAAGAGGTTGAAGGACTGGAAGACCATACCTACTTCTGCGCGCAGCTTGGCGAGCTCGCGGCCTTCTTTGGGCAGTTCTTTTCCGTCGATATGTATAGAGCCTGAGGAAGTAGTTTCGAGGCGGTTGATGGTTCGGCAGAGGGTTGATTTGCCGGAACCGGAAGGGCCCAGAAGGATAATAACTTCGCCTTTATTGACCGCTAAATTGATGTTCTTGAGCACGTGGTTGGTGCCGTAATATTTATTGACCTCGTTGAGCTCTACGAGTGGTTTTTCTGCGGGTGCAGATGCCTGTGTCACGGTGATAACCCTTTCATGTGAGATGCATCTATGACGTGGGTTTCATAAAACGAATGAGATTCTAGCTTACGTCAGGTTTGTAACGGGTATGTAACAGCTGCCGGGTTTTCTGTAAAAATTATTGAAAAATTTATCTTCTGTGCATAGTTATAGTTTTGGTGACTCGAAATAGAGGCCATATAAAAGCAATAAATACCATGTAAATATATGAACCTCACGCAATACTTTATGTTGTTTTTATTGTACTTCAGGTGTACTTACGTAGAGTTAAAAATATAAAAGTCGGGTGTCTTATGCATAAGTTTGCATAAGACACCCGACTTAGGAACCTCTTAACGAGGCAGTTGGCTAGGCATCGTAACCATTCGGGTTATTTTTCTGCCAGTTCCAGTGATCGCGCACCATAGTGTCAATATCTCGGGATGCGCTCCACCCCAGATCAGCCAGTGCCGAGGAAGGATCGGCATAGGAAACAGCAACATCACCGGGGCGGCGCGCCACGATCTTATAGGGCAACTCTTTACCGCAGGCTTTCTCGAAGGCATGCAGCACCTCAAGCACCGAGTAGCCGTTCCCGGTACCCAGGTTCCAGGTGTGCAGACCGCCGTGCTCGCTAATGTAATCCAGCGCCTTAAGGTGACCATCGGCAAGATCGACGACGTGAATGTAATCGCGCACACCGGTGCCATCGACGGTGGGATAGTCGTTGCCGAACACGTTCAGATGCTCGCGGCGGCCAACCGCAACCTGAGCGATAAATGGCACCAAGTTGTTGGGAATACCCGAAGGATCCTCACCGATACGCCCGGATTCATGCGCACCCACGGGGTTGAAGTAGCGCAGCAGAGCGATATTCCAGCGGTCATCGGAAGCCGCCAAATCTACGAGCATGTCTTCGATATGCTCCTTGGTGCGGCCGTAGCATGACTGTGCATCCATATTCAGCTTCTCAATGAGCGGCATGGATTCGGGCTCACCGTACACGGTTGCGGACGATGAGAATACGATAGAACGACAGTCTGCGGCATCCATAGCGTAGAGCAGGTTCAGGGTACCGGCGACATTCGTCTGGTAGTACCACAGCGGCTTCTCTGCTGATTCACCCACTGCCTTCAATCCCGCGAAGTGGATAACCGCATCCGGGCGGATCTCGAGGAAGAGTTTCTTCATGCCCTCAAAATCCAGCAGATCAACCTTATGGAACTCGGGTGCGCGACCGGCGAGCTCGGCAACACGCTGTAGCGAAGTTTCGGAGGAATTCGACAGGTTATCCATGACGACAACCTCGTGTTCGGCATTGAGGAGTTCAAGAACGGTGTGGGAACCAATGTAACCGGCGCCACCGGTGACGAGAACCTTCATCATTGTCCTTTCGCGGAAGGCGCGAGGCTTTGCCCGTGCTTCCTCATGGTGTGTGGGTGAGTGCTCACCCCGTGATAACGTCGCTTAATATAGTAGCCCGCCTTGGATGCGCCCGGCGGGTTTTCTGAGACCTGTGCGACTGTGTTGTGTATGTCTTAACGGTATGCTGACCTGGAGGTTCTTCGCGTATTTCACGTTTGAAAACCATCTGTACCACTTAGCCCTGATCCGCGTGACTTTTGGAATACTTTTTATGCCGAAAAGCCGCCCACTGGTTGAACATGTGAGACCAATAGGCGACTTTTCGTGTGAAAAATTTAGGGGAGCGGCATTAGTTCAGGTGCAGCGCATCGTTGAGTTCCACGGTGTTCTTGGCACGCGGCAGAACCTCGATTGCACCCGAGACCGAATTGCGGCGGAACAGCAGGTTTGAGACCCCCGAAAGCTCGGCGGCCTTGACCGCGCGCGGTTCCTTGCCCGGAATGAGCACGCTCACGCGCGATCCGGCGGTCACATACAGACCGGCTTCCACCACGCAGTCGTCGCCGAGCGCGATGCCGATACCCGACTCCGCACCCAGTAGGGAACGCTCACCAATCGAGACGCGCTGCGTGCCGCCGCCAGAGAGCGTCCCCATCGTAGAGGCGCCGCCGCCCACGTCGGAGCCGTCGCCCACCACAACGCCTTGGGAAATGCGCCCCTCAACCATCGACGTACCCAAGGTGCCCGCATTGAAATTCACGAAGCCCTCGTGCATGACCGTGGTACCGGGGCTCAGATGCGCACCCAGACGCAGGCGGTCGCCGTCGCCCACACGCACCCCGGCGGGAACCACATAATCCACCAGGCGCGGGAACTTATCGATATGGCTCACACTCAGGTGCCCGAGCTTACGAAGCCCCAGCGCAAGTTTCTGAAACTCGCTGGCGAGTACCGGTCCGTGATTCGTCCACGCCACGTTTGCCAGTTTGCCGAACAGTCCGTCCAGATTGATGCTGTTCGGGCGTACCAGCGTATGCGAAAGTAAGTGCAGGCGCAGGTAAGCATCGACCGCATCCTCGGGGGCCTCATCCAGGTTGATGGAGGCAGTGCGCACCTCAGTACGGGCGTTACGTTCGGGGTGGTCGGCGACGAGCGCATCCAGCTCATCGGCGAGAGAAAGGTCGGGGGTCTGGGTTAGCGCGGGGGCGGGGAACCAAGCATCGAGCACGGTCCCAGCCTCATTCCCGGCGGCCACGACATTCACCAGCGCGACGCCGGAAGCATAACGGGATTCGGAAGATAGGTTTTCAGACATGCCCACCATTATAGATGCGCTATCGGGCGCCGTATAGGGAAACCGCGCGGCCTCCCACGGGTTGAAATGCTAGGGTTGAACACGAAGACTGTTGCGCAACCACGGAAGATCCCTTGATGACCACTTCGCTTGATCTGAATGTTTCGATGCCCGAACTCACCCGCACGCTCCTTGATATTTATTCGGTTCTCCGGGGAAGAAAAAACTATTGCAGACGCCGTCTATGAGGCTCTCAGCGCATATCCGCATCTGCATCTCACCCGCGATGGTGACGCTATGATAGCCCGTACCGAATTTGGCCCCCGCAACGGTGAGGAACGCACGCGCATTCTGCTGGCTGGTCACCTGGATACCGTGCCCCTGCCCACGGTTGCGGGATCGCTCGGAACCGTACCCGCAAGCATTGTTGAAGATAACGGGGACTGGATTCTCTACGGGCGCGGTGCCACCGATATGAAGGGCGGCGTTGCGGTGCAGCTCAAATTGGCGGCAGAACTGGGCGAGCACGATACCGACTACAACCTCACCTACGTGTTCTACGACCATGAGGAAGTCGCCAGCGAACTTTCCGGCATGGCGCGGCTCATTCGCAACCACGGTGAGCTTCTGACTGACGCTGATTTTGGTGTGCTCTTGGAACCCACCGACGGCACTATTGAGGGCGGATGCAATGGTACGATGCGTTTCTACCTGCGCACCGCCGGGCTCGCGGCGCACTCCGGGCGTGCCTGGAAGGGTGAAAACGCAATCCACAAGCTCGCTGGGGCGCTGCGTGTTCTGGAGGAATACGAGCCGCAAACTTACGAGGTTGAGGGGCTAGCGTACCGTGAAGGGCTCAACGCCGTTCAGGTTTCCGGGGGAGTTGCCGGGAACGTTATTCCCGATGCTGCCGCCCTGCACATTAACTACCGGTTTGCCCCGAATAAGACCCTGGATGAGGCAAAAGCGCACGTCACTGAACTTTTCAACGGCTATGAGCTCGACTTCGTAGACCTTTCGCCGGCGGCGCGGCCCGGATTAGATACCCCGCTGGCGGCATCACTTATCGCGGCTGTCGGGCAGGAACCCAAACCCAAATACGGGTGGACAGATGTGGCGCGGCTCAGTGAGATTGGTATTCCTGCGGTGAATTTTGGTCCCGGCGATGCGCTCCTCGCTCACACCGACAACGAGCACGTGAGCTTCAGCGCACTTACCCGCTGCTATACCGATCTGCTTTTTTGGCTGCATACCGAAGTCGATGAAGACTAACCGATAAACCCTACACCGATACAAATACGCACTTTAATATCTGTGCCAGCCGGGCAGGTAGGCTAGACTGAACAGATAGAGTAAATCTATGAGCCGCGATGCGCCGCCCACCCGCTGGATGCGTTATTGTATGCAGGCAACGGCGATCAGCAGCTACTTTGGGTACGCCTTAAGAAACACGTGTTTCCTATGACAGGCGTATCTGAGGGCTCATAGGACCCGTGAACCGAACCTGAACCGAAAAGGTATCCCATGAACATCCTGATCACGCTTCTGGCGGTGGTGGTTCTGATCCTCACCCTGCTGGGAACTTTTGGTCTCACCAGCCAGCGACTATACCCCGGCAAGAAGTTAGCGGCCTATATCGCTCGGGATGGACTAGACGTGTTTGCGGGTAAAACGGCACCTCGGGAGTCCGTAAGCGACGAAAGCACCTTGACCTCATCACCGGTTCTACCTCAACATTCCCGATGAACAATCCCTCTGATAAAACTCCCCAGCAGCACACCACCGTGCCCTCTATTCCCTGGAGCTCAGCGAACAAACCGGCGACGCAGGTTAAACCTGCCAGCGCATCCAGCCGAGATGAGGATAAAAACCCCTCAAAAACCTCTACCCTCAATGCCGATATCACATGGTTGTATATAGCATCGGGGGAGCGTTTGCGCCGTATGGGCGAGGCCTTTCTAAGACTTCCCGCTTGGCTGCAAGTCATGCTCGTTTACGCTTTCAGCCGCGTCTGGGGATTTATTATTTTTTCTGTGGTTGGCAACCAACAGCTGCTCGGTCCCTGGGGCCAGCATCTGGGGTACCTTCCCTTCATTAGCACCTGGGATTCCAGCTGGTACGGGCAGATTGCGCAATCCGGGTACCCGAGTAAGCTGCCCTATGATTCCACCGGAGCGGTGGCACAAAATCCCTGGGCATTTTACCCGCTATTCCCGCTGCTCGCTGGCAGTATTAACCGGATTACAGGGATCGGTTATTATCCGGTAGCGGCTACCGTGGCACTCTTGGCTGGGTTCGCTGCCGCATGGGTTATCTACCTGCTCTTCACCACGAGCCTGAATATTGTGGGTTACCGAGACCAATCGCATGGCGAAAATGTATCTGAGGCAGCGTCGAGCACCGAAGACCCGAAGGATGTAAAAACTTCACGGCACAATCTGGCGCTCTGGGCGGTTGCGGCGGTAGCGTTTCTGCCGGTTGCCCCGGTGCTGCAAGTGCCCTATGCCGAATCCTTAAACCTCGTATTCCTCGTTTGGGCTCTGCTGTTGATGATGCGCAAGCAGTATCTGCTCATGATGCCCGTCGCGCTCCTGGCATGCTTGTCCCGCCCGGTTGGAGTACCCTTGGGTGCCACCGCCGGGCTATGGTGGTTCGCCTGCCTGATTACAGAGGCTAAGGCACAGCAGCAGCGCCGCCAGCGCGGCGAAGACCAAGAAGGATTCGAGAGCGTTTTCTTACGCAGCCTGCCGCAGCTTGGCAGTGCCCTTTTCATCTGCTTCTGCGCGCTCATCTGGCCAATCTATGCCTGGCAAATAACCGGTCGTATTGATGCCTACACCGCCACCGAAACCGCCTGGCGCCAGGGCGATCTTGCACCCGTGGCACCCTGGATTTCTCAGGGTATAGCATATTTCGGGTACTTTACGATCCTCCTTTTCCCGCTCCTGATTGTGGGGTATGCAGCCTTTCTGGCAAGCCCGCTCGTGAAACGGGTTCTCGCAAGTCCTATCATCCTCTGGTGCGCATGTTACGGCGCCTATCTACTGATTTTCCTCAACCCGCAGTCTTCAACTTTCCGGCTGCTTCTGCCCCTCTTTCCACTCATGCTTCCTATCGTGGCGATATCCTCTTCGCGCGCCTACCGGTGGCTGCTGATTGGTTCCGGGGCTCTTCTGCAGTTTGTCTGGGTGGGCTGGCTGTGGCATTGGAAGCAACTACCGGGCGGCGGGGACTACCCGCCCTAAACCGAACGGTATACCCAGGCGCATCCCGGCGAGAACTTACGGCGGGATGCGCATCACATATAGACGATAAAACCGTGTAGCTCAGTGCGAAACACCTCATAAAAGCCTTCGTGGCAATTCCCGTCGTACTCAAGATGCTGGTACTCTATATCTTGTGTTTGGTATTAGTGGCACTGAGTTCGTCGTCTTAGCCGTTCTCACGTTCTTCGTGATCGGCCCCGAACGCATGCCCGAATACGTGCGCCAAATCAAGGAACTCATCAAAACAGTTCGTCGAATGGCCTTCGACGCCCGAGACGAGTTTAAAGATACGCTGGGGGATGCAACACTCAACGAAATCAACTGGCGTCAGTATGATCCCCGTCAGTATGACCCCCGCGTTATTGTGCGCGAAGCCTTCGCGGAAGACGATGCAGAACGGGCACGTGAAGCTAAAGAACGCTCCGAAGCGAACAAGCCCGCCGCATCAAATCTAAACCGGCTGCCGCGCGGTGCCTACGCTCCCTACGATACGGAAGCGACCTAAACAAGGCTTAGATTCTATGGAAGATCCCCTAGCCCTACGGCAGGGGATTTACTATGTGCGAAGCCCTAGCGGCAGTCACATAGATAAAGCCTTGAGAAACATAAATCTTCAGCAAAAACATCACCTAACTTCCGAGACACCGCACCGCCCAGGAGAATACGCCGATGAGCGAAAGCCTTGATAGCCCCACGTATGGTGAGGCGGAAAAACCACGGGACCCCATTTCACCGCTAAACCCGCGCAGGGCAGAACGTTTTAATCCCACTCGTTTTACCTTACATACCGGCGGCTTCTCCTTTTTCGACTCCCTCGGTACTTCCGCGACTGCTGCTCTGCGCCGGGTGGCGCATCGTTTTGCTGCGTTACCGGCCTGGGCTCAGGTGCTGAGTATTTGGGCACCCAGCCGCCTATGGGGTTTTATCGTTTTCTGGATCGTCGGTATGCAGCAGGTTGCCGGTCAGCAGAAAAAGGGCGACGGCCATGTGCCCACCCTTCTTGAATATTTAGGGTGGTGGGACGCCGAATGGTACGAACGGATTTACAAGAACGGATACCCCATCCAACTACCCATATACGATAACGGAGTTGTTGGGCATAATACGTGGGCTTTCCTTCCTGCCCAACCTACTATTGCAGGGTTCATAGCCGATACCACGGGTATTCCTTTTGTCCTCAGCACTGTGATGCTCAGCGTAGTGGTGAGCTTTGCCCTCGCGTGGGTCATCTACCTGCTCTTCGTGGGATGCCTCAACTGGCGTGAGCACGGAGTATTCGAGATTCGTGCGAGCCAGGAATCACCGCATCGTTCCCTGGCGCTATGGTCGGTTGCTGCCTATGGCTTTTGCGGGCCAGCGGTTATTTTTGGAACCGGGTATGCGGAGTCTCTGACCATTTTCGCGATCGCCCTGTTTATCCTACTTTTGGCATATGACCGGTACCTTTGGGCTATACCGGTGGCCTTCCTCGCCACGCAGTCCCGACCTGTCGGCGTGCCCCTCGGAGCGCTCGCGGGTATATGGTGGCTGTATTGTGTGGTCTCTGAATACCGTGTTCGCCGCGCGACTGATGGGCCTTCGGCCCTCAGCACCGGGCAAGCCTTGATGAGTGCGTTCGCGGCACGATCCCTGCACCTTATCAGTGCCTTGATCGTGTGTTTCTTCGCGCTGGGGCATGCGCTTCACGCAGCAATTGCGACTGGGCGAATAGACGCTTATCTTGCCACTGAAATAGGCTGGAGCGGGCGTACCGTCGATGATGGGCAGCACTATGTGGTGCAATGGGTTACCAACCTGAATACCTATTTGCCGCAGTGGAACATGTGGGCTGTTGCCCTGCTGGTTGCCGTAGGGTTCTTCGCTTATTTTTGCTGGATTTTTTCGCGTAGCACCCGTTCTCTGCTGCATCCCGTCATGCTGATCTGGTGTGCTGCCTATATGGTTTATCTGGGGGTCTTCTGGCTTCCGCAGACCTCAACATTCCGTATTCTGCTGCCTCTTTTCCCACTTGCGCTCGTGCTCATAAACTATGGAAAAGACTCAAGGGCGTACCGCTGGCTTTTGGTGTTCTTCGGGCTTGTTTTACAGCTGATATGGGTAGGTTGGCTGTGGCATAGTCACGGTCCGGGGGACTTGAATATACCCTAATGATTGTGCCCTTTGAGCGTTCGGGTGGGTGGTCCCCGGGATGCTCTTGTCCTAAACCCTGAGGCGTTCGGTTGCGCATAAGTATGCTGGGCATCGAGAATACGAATCTCGATGCCCAGCATACTTATATTCTTGTGAGCTCTTCTGCGAGCTATCCGAGAAACTCTATACGATTAGCGACAGCGGCTTGCCCGCCAGGGAATCCTTGCGGTGCAAGAGTTGTGCAGCAATATTCTTAATTTCTACAGAAGTTGCGGACTCCGGGTGGCCCCACACCACGGGTATACCCTCATCACCGCCGGTACGCAGGGCAACATCAAGAGGAACCGAACCGAGCAGCGGCACCGGATAGTCCAGCGCCTCGGTCAGACGTTTTGCCAGATGCTCGCCGCCGCCTGAACCGAACATCTCTAACACAGTACCGTCGGGTAGAGTCATCGCCGCCATATTCTCGATCACGCCCACCACCTTTTGCTGTGTCTGCAGGCTGAGGGTACCGGCACGTTCAGCAACATCCACCGCCGCATGCTGCGGGGTGGAGACCAGAATCAACTCAGCGTTGGGAAGCAGCTGTGCCATTGAGATCGCAATATCGCCGGTACCCGGGGGAAGATCAAGCAGCAGAACATCGAGCGCGCCAAAGTGAACGTCAAGAATGAACTGTTCAAGCGCCCGGTGCAGCATCGGTCCGCGCCAGGCGACGGGCTGATTATCTTTGAGAAACATGCCAATTGAAATAACTTTCACAAAACCGCCGGATGCGCCAGCCGCCGACTCGTGCCCGCCCGTATCGTCTTTACCTCGTACCGAGGCGGGAATGTCTACGGTCGGGGGAATAATGAGGTCATCCAGTCGGGTGGGGGCTTCCGTAATGCCCATGAGTCCCGGGATTGAGAAGCCGTGCACATCCGCGTCGATAATGCCGACGGCAAGACCTCGCGAGGCAAATGCCGCCGCGAGATTTGCGGTCATGGAGGATTTCCCCACGCCTCCCTTACCGGAAACCACCCCGAAGATGCGGGTGAGCGATCCGGGCGCGGTAAAGGGATTGGTGCGTTCGGGCTTGAGCCGGGATTTGAGGGCGCCGCGCTGTTCGGAGTTCATGGCACCAAGCTCAAGCTGCACGCGATCGATGCCGGTGACGGCAGCAGCCGCCTCGCGCACTTGGGCGTCGATTGTGTTCTTGAGCGGGCAACCCTCAATGGTCAGCAGAACTTTCACCTGGGCATAACGCCGCTGCGGGTCGTCTTCTTCGGCGAGAACCCGGGCATATTCCACCATGCCAAGTTCGGTGATAGGACGGCGCAGCTCGGGGTCTTCCACGCGCGCGAGCGCCGCCCAGAGCGCATCCTCAAGGGGATTATCGGGCGCCGGTTCGTTCTCGCGGGAACGATCGTGCGGTGTGGCGTTAGGGCTACTCATGGTATCTCCTCAGCGCGTTCATATGAGGGTATGTATCGTCGCGGTGACGATGCCGCACCGGGCGATAAAAACACCGCCGCTTAGATGGTTGGCTGCGGTGCTACTATCATGCGCGTTTGCGCATTATTTGTCTAGGCTGGTGTTCTGCGAGCTTAAGAGCTTAACCGGGTTGCGGAACACACTTTAGGATGTGGGTCGTTCGCCTTTATGCGCCGTTGGTGCCTTGGCGTCAGGAGAATTTTCGGTATTAGCAGTGTGACTTTCAGCCTCGGTGTTTTCTTCCCCGTCTAAGTCTTCAAGCTCTTCGATATCGTCGCCAATATCCTGCAGCTGTTCGGCTTGGCGTTCCTGCTCCTCTTGAATAGATTTCAGCTCTTCCAAAATATCCCGAAGCTCGCTGCGCACGAAGTCGCGGGTGGCAACCTCGCGCAGGGCGATGCGCAGCGAAGCGATCTCGCGCGTCAAATACTGTGTCTCTTCAAGGTTTTGCTGATCGCGTTTGCGGTCTTCGGAGGCGACCACGCGGTCGCGGTCATCCTGCCGGTTCTGCGCCAACAGCAGCAGGGGAGCGGCGTAGGATGCCTGCAATGAGAGCATCAGAGTGAGCAGGGTGAAGTTGAGGCTTCGCGGGTCGAACTGCAGCTCTTCGGGGGCGAGCGTATTCCAGCCCAGCCACACTCCACAGAAGACGGTCATCCACAGCAAAAATTGAGGCGTACCCATGTACCGAGCGAACGCCTCAGTCATACGTCCGAAAGCGTCCGGGTTCGGGTTGTACGCAAAAAGCTTGTTCTTGCGCTCTGCCGGGGTGCTCAGTTGAGACTCAGCGCGGTTACCGCTCCTGCTGTTTTCCCGGGTGTCGCGGCTGCGTTCGGCGTATTTCTTTTCGAGACGGTCTTTGAGGATGCGCGCTTTATCGATCCTCGGATTTTCCTCGTGCTTCAGGTTTTCGTTGCGGCGGTTCTGATCAGACAAAGCGTCGCCCTACCTTTCGTACGGGGGTTCCGTCGTCGAATGTGCGCCAGTCTTCGGGCAGGAGCGCATCGAGTACGTCGTCAATCGTGACCGCACCGACCAGTCGGTGAGATTCGTTCACGATGGGGATAATGGTCAAGTCGTAGGCGGCGAGTACGCGCGCTAATTCCGCAAGACTTGCCTGGTCAGAGACCGGTTCGGTGTCTGTGTCGAGAATGTGGCCGATCGATTCGCTTGGCGGCACCCGCAAAAGCTGCTGCATATGCACCAGCCCCAAATATTTGCCGGTCGGCGTTTCGAGGGGCGGTCGGGCTACCAAAACTGCGGCGGCCATCGCGGGCGAGATTTCTTCGGCGCGAATATGCGCTAGCGCCTCGGCAACTGTGGCTTCGGGGGAGAGGATAATCGGTACCGGGTTCATGAGCGAACCGGCGGTGCCCTCGTCATATTCGAGCAGGCGGCGCACATCGTCTGCCTCATCCGGTTCCATGAGTTCCAGCAGCTTTTCACGCTGCACGTCGTCGAGCTCAATCAGCAGGTCGGCGGCGTCATCCGGTTCCATCTCTTCGAGCACCTGCGCGGCGCGTTCGTCTGCTAGGTAGGAAAGAATTTGTACCTGGTCCTCTTCGGGTAGCTCTTGAAGCACGTCCGCCAGGCGCTCATCCTGCAGTTCCGCCGCGATTTCGACCATGCGTTTATCGTTCATCTCGTGGATCGCATCGGCAAGGTCGGCAGGTTTAGAATTTTCGTGGTTCGCCACGAAAGCGGTCGCGGCCTGCGGCTCCAGCTCGGTGGAGAGCATTGCCTGATCCCAGTCCACCACCAGGGTCTCTTTGGAGCGGCGGCGCCACCCGCTGGAACTGCTCACACGGGATACGAAGAGTTCGGTCACGCCCCAATCACCGTTGCGGCGCTGTTCAATGGCGACGTCTTCGATCACGGCATCCCCGCTGCCGTCGAGCAGGCGCACACGGCGGTCGAAAAGTTCGCCCACAACCAGAGTCTCGGAGTTGCGTTGTTCAAAGCGGCGCAGATTCACGAGCCCGGTTGAAATAATTTGTGAGGCGTCGATGCTGCGCACACGGGTCATTGGCATGAAGACACGCTTTTTGCCGAGCACCTCAATAATGATGCCCACGACCACGGGTTCGCTGCCTTTGCGCAGGTGAGCACCAGCCGCCAGCGCCGCGCCAAAACCGCGCTTGAGTACGACCACATCACGCAGGCGACCGAGGCGATCACCGAAGGGGTCGAAGACATCAAGACCGAGCAGGCGGGCGATATAAATTTTGCTGGGGGCGCTGAATTTAGTATTGCTCACTCTATCTAGGGTACGCTGTGAACCCCGAATACGCACTTCACCAGTGCTTTAGGCACGCTGCGAGTCATGACTGGTGTGGGGCTGCAGGCCCTAACCGATGCGCAAAATTTTTCTATGCGTGGGGAACTAAGCCCATCGCAAATATCCCGCCGCCTGCAGGCCCTCTGCCGGTAAAATATAGGGCATGACTCAGATGCCTCCCAATATGCCCCCGTCTTCTTATTTAGCGTCTCGCCTGGCGCAGGCTAACGGACAGCTTATGCCTCAGGGTGAACCCGTGGCAGCCTTCAGCCGCCGTGAAGAAGCCTTTGCCGCTTTTGACGTGCTTGCCGCCGCGAACTACCCCATTACCGCGCTCTACCTGGTGAACGAAGGACTCAAACAGGTCGAATACCCCACCCAGCAGGGGTACGGCCGTCCGCTTCTGGTCGCTCTTATCCAGGGTATTCTTGCGGGCCTGTTCTACTCAGCGTTAGTTTCCACCGCGGGCACGAACTTCTGGGCTGCCGCCTCGTCAGCCGTGCCGATCGCTGTTGCGGTTTTCGTGGTCTGGAAAATTTTTGAGCTTCGCCGCGGCGGTTCCGGTCGCTACCCGATGCGCGGTGAGGCAGTCCCGGAACGCACCATAGTCTACGCCCTGAGTGATTATTCTTCGGAGGCGCGGCGCATCCTCTCGGCGAACCCGCTGTTTCAGAAGGCGGTAGCTTCGGCATCCTCGGGAACGCCGAGTGCAGGTACCGGCTTGCCCCATGCCGCCAGCCCCTATGTCTCTTATACACCAACGTCTGCCGGTGAATCTTCGCAGGCTCCGAGCACCCCGTCGACTGTGACGGATCAGCAAGGTGGCTACACCGAAAACCGCGATAGCGCTGCCAAGAACCCGAATCCCGAGCAAGCGGATGCGGGCGGACAACAGGGTATAGCGGCACAGGAGATTCCGTGGCAAAGCCCAGCCGGTGGGGATTCCCAAGCGACACAAGCCGCTGCATCACAGACTGCCATGCAGCAAACCCAGTCCGACGATTCTTCTGAGCAGTCTTCGCCCGCCGCCGACACCCGCGAGCACAAGTCTCAGACGCAAGCGGCACAGCGGTTCGGTCTGCGCATTGACGATCCGGAAGAATATGCCAAAACTATCCGGCAAGCTCCAACTCGTGAGACTCCTAAGCCCAAGGGAGTCAAGGAAGACTAGCGTCCAACGCCACAGAGGCATCTGACACAACGAAAAAGTCCCCGCAGCCAGGACAGGACTGGCTTCGGGGACTTTCGTTTGTGAAACTAAGAGACTACTGGGCGAGCTTCGCCATCCACGCTTCAATCTCTTCAACCGTGCGGGGCAGTGCCGCCGAGAGGTTTACATTGCCGTCCTCGGTGCACAGCACGTCATCTTCCAAGCGAATACCGATGCCGCGGTACTCCTCAGGAACAGACAAATCCTCATCCTTGAAGTACAGCGCGGGTTCAATCGTGAAGACCATGCCCGGCTCCAAAGTTGCGCCGGTGTACAGCTCCGCCTTCGCCTGCGCGCAGTCGTGCACATCCAAACCCAAATGGTGGCTGGTGCCGTGCGGCATCCACCGGCGATGCTGACCACCCTCAACCGTCAAAGAAACCTCAGCCGAAACAGGCAGCAGCCCCCACTCCTCCAGACGATGCGCCAGCACCTCCATCGCGGCATCGTGAATCTCATGGAACTTACGACCCGGCACAGCAACCTTGAACGCCGCATCCGCAGCATCCAACACCGCGTTATAGACCTTCGCCTGAACCTCGGTGAACTTGCCGTTCACCGGGAACGTGCGGGTTACATCGGCGGTGTACAGGGTATCGTCCTCAACACCAGCATCCAGCAGCAGCAGCTTGCCCTCATCCACGGTGCCGTTATTGCGAATCCAGTGCAGAATCGTCGCGTTATTCCCGCACGCCGCAATCGTGTCATAGCCCAGGTCGTTGCCGTCGGTACGTGCCACCGAGAAAAACGCTGTCTCCACCACGCGCTCACCACGATGATGCGCCACCGCCTTCGGAAGCTCACGCACGACCTCCTCAAAGCCCTTAACCGTCATATCGACCGAACGCTGCAGGTTCTCAACCTCGATTTCATCCTTAATCAGGCGGGCCTCAGAGAGTGCCACCGTCAGCTCAGAATCGAGCTTATCGGATTCCTCCAGCGCAACGCCCGTGTTATACCGGGAGGTATCAACCAGCGCATCAATGGAAGGATCAACCTCACGCACCAGTCGGATGCGCACCCCGCCCAACGCCTGAGCTCCGGCGTTCTTCGTAATCGCAACTTCAAGCTCCGAAAGGTCCTTCGTCCGCACACCGTAACGCTCCGAAAACTCCTTGAGCGTGGGGCGCGGACCAACCCAGAACTCGCCGTAGCGCGCATCCGCATAAAACTGCGTGGTGTCACGGCCAGCCAACGGGCGGAAATACAGGGTAACCTCATGGTTCGAGCCGTTATCGCCGGTGCCCTCATCTACGGGCTCAAAAACCAGCACGGCGTCAGCCTCATGATCAACACCCAACCCGGTCTGGTGTGCAAACGCCGAATGCGGGCGGAAACGGTAATCGCAATCGTTCGAGCGAACCTTCAGCGGCCCTGCGGGCAGAACCAGGCGCTCACCCGGGAACTTTTGGGAAATCTTCTTACGACGCTGCGCCGCAAAATCGGCAACGCGTTCGCGGGTATAGCCATCATCAGCAGCGGGCTCCCAATTAGATGCGATGAACTCCTGAAAAGCTGATGCTTTGGGGGTATCGCGGTGATCTGTTGTTGGAGCTCCGGTGCTCTTCTTCGTATTTTCAGTCATAGTTGTATTCTATCCCACGCGCCGCGAGAAATCGCCGGTATACCGCCGCTATTTTCCGCAGGAAATCGCCTTGAGCAAGGCGCTATCGCGGGTGAGGCGGACGCGGGGTGCGTTAGAGTTAGAACTATGACCGAACGTTACGATCTGCATATTCACTCCGCAATTTCCGATGGTACTCAGCCGCTCACCGAATTAATTCCGCTTATTCGTAAGGCGGGACTGACAGGATTCGCGCTTACCGACCATGACACCGCGTGCGGATGGTCGCAGGCGGCCGAGCTGGCGGGGGAGTACGGGCTGGATTTTCTGCCCGGTGCCGAGTTTTCGTGCCGGTACACGTACTGCGATGAGCAGGGGCGAAAGCGTACTAAGAGCGTGCATCTGCTGGCCTACGGGTATGACCCGCAATCCTCCGAGTTGGCGCGGCGAGTTGAGGAAATTCGGCGCTCGCGTGCGGGGCGGGCACGGCGCATCGTTGAGCTGCTATCCGCAGACTACCCGCTCACCTGGGAGCATGTGCAGGAACAGACGGGTGAAGAGAATGCATCGGTGGGGCGCCCACATATTGCGGATGCGCTGATCGCCGCCGGAATCGTCGCCAGCCGTGAGGAAGCGTTCGGTCGTATTCTTTATGCGGGCTCACCCTACTATGTGCCGCAGGAGAGCATGGACCCGCTGGAGGCGACCCGGCTGGTGCGCGCGGCGGGCGGTGTGCCGGTGGTGGCGCATCCGATGAGTGAAAACCGTGGGCCTGCGTTGCCGCTTGAGTACCTGGGTCAGATGGCGGATGCGGGCCTCGCCGGGATCGAGGTCTACCATCGCGAAAATTCTGAGCCGAACCGTGCGCGTCTGCTGGAATTTGCGCGCGGTCGCGAGCTTTTGGTGACAGGTTCCAGCGACTATCACGGCGCGGGCAAACCAAACCAGCTGGGGGAGAATACCACTGCCCGCGAAACTGTTGAGGCGATCCGCGCCCAGATTCGCAGCTAAAGCTCGCCGCCGACAACTAAAGTAATCACTGTAAGTCGTACACTTTGCCGCATATCGTACGGTTAAACCCTACGAAGATGCAGCAAAGTGTACGGCATACGCCGGGTCAGTCCGCTATGAAGACGGCGCCGTCTCCTTGACCTGCTTCCGCTTCTTCGTCAGCTCGTGGCGTTTGCGGTCTTTACGCAGTTTTTCGCGGGCCTGGATGCGCAGCTCGCGTTCCAAAATATCGGTCGAAGGATGCCGCACAAACTGGCTGTGCGCCCCGTCAATAGGCTTCACACGCTCCCGAATCTTCTCGCTCTGTTCCGCCAGTGCGCGCCGTGATGCCGCCGTGAGCGCATCCCGAGAGGTACCCCCGCGAACCCCCACGTGACGATGCGGAGTAAACAGCACCGCCGCACCGCGCGGCACACCGCGGTAGTCGGCAAACGATTCGGCATCCACGTTCAGGCGTTTCGCCATAACCTCAATCGCGGGCGGGTTCTGATCCACGCACACGAACCTGCGCCCCAATGCCGCCGCAGCCGCACCGGTGGTACCGGAACCAGCGAAGAAATCCAGCACCCAGTCGCCCGGGCGTGATGAAGCAGCAATCATCCGCTTGAGCAGACCCAGCGGCTTTTGCGTGGGGTACCCGGTCTTTTCCTTACCCGTGGGCGAAACGATCGTATGCCACCACACATCGGTGGGGAGTTTTCCGCGCGCCGCTTTCTCTTCGGTCACCAGACCGGGTGCCATATAGGGTTCACGGTCTACCGCATCCGCATTGAAGTAGTATTCCTGCGGGTTCTTGACATACATCAAGATATTGTCGTGCTTAGTGGGCCAGCGCTTTGTCGATTTTGCGCCGTAGTCGTAGGCCCAAATGATCTCGTTGATAAAACAATCGCGCCCAAAAATCATGTCGCACATGACCTTGGCGTAGTGAACTTCACGCCAATCGAGGTGCAGGTAGAGGGTGCCATCCTCTGTGAGCAGACGGTGAGCCTGCCTAATACGCGGCTCTAAGAACGCCCAGTAGTCCTCAAAAGCATCGTGATAACTCGCAAGGGTTTGCAGGGCACTCGTGTAGCTTTTGCCCTGAAATCCGGTACGATTACCGTTGCCTTTACCCTGTTCTTCGCCTTCTGCAGCGGGGGCGGTTTTGAGGGTACGCCGAGTTTGAGTTTTGCCGGTGTTAAACGGCGGATCAATGTAGATCACAGTGAACGAGGCACTTGGCAGCTCGCTCAGATACGCCAGATTATCGGCCTGAACCACCAGCGATGAACCATTCGGATCGAAAACTGGAACATCGCCGGTGCCCGACCGTTTGGGCACAGATGTATCGGTGGAGGATACTGCTTCGCTCACTCGCTATTTACTCCTCACCCGATGCGGTATCAGACTTTTTTCGACCCGCTTTCTTAGCTGCAGTCGAGTCTGCCTTGCCCTTATTCCCGGAACGGCGACGGCTGCGGCGGCGCGACGAGTCTTTAGACTCTGTTTTCTCGACCGAGCCATCCTTGGCAGAGCCGGATTTCTTAGCCGATTTTTTCTCGGCGGATTTCCCTGCGGTTTTCTCGGTGCGCGTCTCAACAGCTTCACCCTCAACGCGTCGGGTACGACGACGCGGTCGGCGTTCACGCTTCGGTGCGGCATCCTTCGAGGGCGAATCCTCCCCGCGCTTTTCGGACTTCGCCTTGCGGGAACCGCCGCGGGAGCCGCGGGGTTTAGAACCGCGCGAACGCGAGCCCCGAGAGGAACGGGAACCGCCCCGCGAAGAGCGCGAGTCGCCATAATCATCAAGGTGCTCCGCATCCAAACCTTCAAGAGTCTGCTCGGAACGCGGCAGGCAGCCCTTGGTTCCCGGCGGAATATCCAGATCGTAGAACAGATGCTCAGAAGAAGAATAAGTTTCTACGGGGTCGGAAACGCCTAGATCGAGCGCATCATTAATGAGGCGCCACCGGGCAATATCTTCCCAATCCACGAAGGTTACGGCGGTACCCTCATGACCCGCACGGCCGGTACGCCCGGTGCGGTGCAGATAGGTTTTCTCGTCTTCGGGCACGCGATGGTTAATCACATGGGTCACGTCTTCCACATCAATACCGCGAGCCGCAACATCGGTCGCCACCAGAATATCCACCTTGCCGTTGCGGAAAGCACGCAAAGCCTGCTCGCGAGCGCCCTGATTGAGGTCGCCGTGCAGGGGAGCGGCGGCGAATCCGCGCGCGATAAGCTCATCGGCAACGCGCGCAGCATCGCGTTTGGTCTTCGTGAAGATCACGGTGCGTCCACGCCCATGAGCACGCAGGATGCGGCCGAGCATTTCGTCCTTATCCATATGGTGCACGCGGTAAACCACCTGACGAATCGAGGCCTTGGTCTTGGCGTGATCTTCCGGGTCTGCCGCGCTAATATGCATGGGCTTAGTCATGTATTTGCGCGCCATCGTGATTACCGGGCCGGGCATCGTCGCCGAGAACAGCATGGTCTGGCGGTCGGTGGGTAGGTATCCCATGATTTTTTCGACGGAAGGTAAAAAGCCTAGGTCGAGCATCTCATCGGCCTCATCTAACACCACCGTCTTAACCTGGGTGAGGGTGAGCGCACCGTGCTGGTACAGGTCGATCAGACGTCCGGGAGTGCCGACCACAACTTCCAGTCCCTTGGTGAGTTGCTCGACCTGAGGCTCGTAGGGAACACCGCCGTACAGGGTTGCCACGCGGGCATTGCGCAGTTTAGAGGCTGCCGCTAAATCGTTACCCACCTGAATTGCAAGCTCGCGGGTGGGTACCAAGATAAGTGCCTGAGGTGCCCCCGGCTTCTGCAGTGAACCCCACTGATCGTCGTCACGGCCCACCACACGCTGAATCGTGGGGAGACCGAACCCGAGGGTTTTACCGGTACCGGTTTTTGCCTGCCCAATAATGTCATGCCCGGCGAGTGCGACCGGCAGGGTCATTTCCTGGATGGGGAAGGGGCTCACAATGCCCACAGCGGCGAGTGCATCGCTAATATCTTGGCGGACCCCAAAATCGGCAAAGGACTTGGGGGAAGACTGTGGTGTTGAGGAAGGCTGGGCCTCATCGGTCGTCGCGTTTTGAGCGTCGGTCATCTCATATCTTCCTGCCCTTATCGGGCGGTTTGCGCCGCACCCGTACCTGTGCGTGAGTGTGCACAGGCGTTGTGCCGTGTAGCTGCCCGAGTACTGCGGGGAGCACGGTGTGTTCACGACGCCGGGCTGGCGCGAGGTGAAGGAAGCCGATCGCGGGAAATTCATGTTCCGAAGTCGAGCTCTTGAAGATGTACCTGCTGTAAAAGAACTCAGGCTCCCGGAAAGACGCGGTGTCTGGTATATCAAGAACGACCGGGCATCCACTTAACCCTTAAATCTTAACCCGTCTTGGCGTCAGATGCACCCTTACAGGTCGATATGTCGAGTATGCGTACTGCCATAGGAACGCTCGAAGCCCGCATTCATACGGCAAAACCGTGAACGCGGGCTTCGTAAAAATTATTGGGTGTGCCCCTGCTGTTAGGCGCCGACACCGAACCCAACGCGGCGCTTCTCTTCGGAGCCGAGCTCAACATAACCGATCTGCTCACCGGGTACGAGGGTGGTTGCTCCCTTATCGTCGGTGATTTCAAGGAGGGAACCGTTCGTAATGGCGTCGGCTACCTTGGTGCGGATAGTCTCTACGCTTTCCTTGGTTTCGAGCGTAACTTCGCGGCTAATGTGACGAATGCCGATTTTGATTTCCATGATGACCCTTCAAGCCGTCAGCGGTGTTTTCTTCTGGATTTAGTGTACCGTGCCTGCCAGGCGGATGCCGTAAGGATGCGCGCATGATTCGCCTGTGGCTTAGGGCTGCGGTGGAATAAAGCGCAGCGTGCAGAAGATTATCCCGCAATTAGCGGTCGTCGATGGTGATTCCGTAGAGCGTTTCGAGCGCCGCAATGTAGTCGGAGGTTCGCCCCTGGGTTGCGAGCTGTTTCGCGCGTATCGTGGGGGTGTGCAGAAGGGACTTCACCATGCGGCGCATTGCAAGTTCGAGCTGCTCGGTGGCGGCTGTACAACCGAATTGGCTGCGTACCTTATCGAGCTCTTCGTCCAGCACCTCCATAGTATGAGAACGAAGCGCCACGATCGCCGAATCAATATTGCGGGTCTTTTGCCGTGCAGCAAAGGCCTGAGTCTCAGACTCGACGATGCGCTCGGCGGTGGCGACCGCCTCCTCAGTTTCTTCGGGGGCTGCCAAACGCACGGACTCTAAGGTAATAAGTTCCACCTGCGGCAGATCTGCAATAGCGGGGTCAAAATCTCGGGAGAGCGCCAAGTCGAGGATCGTATGATGCCCCGGTGGAATTTCGGCGGGGGAGAGCGGGTCAGACCCGCCCGAGCAGCCAACAATCACATCCGCCTGTTCCATGGCCTTATACGTTTCACCTTTGGGAACCGCGCGAACATCGCGTTTTGCGGCAAACTCCGGGGCACGGCCCGAACGGGAGTTAACCCAAATGTCTTCGCATCCGCGTTCACGCAGGGCTGCAATAGTAGCACCCGCGTAGGCACCCGTTCCAAAGACGAGAGCACGGCGGGTTTTCCAGTCTTTCTCGGCGACCGCATCCGCCAAATCCAGGGCGACCGAGACGATGGAACGCCCCTGTGACCCGATAGTGGTGTGTTGCCCAACCTGACGGGCGGTGTGTGCCGCATGCTCGAAAAGCTGTACAAGCTCCCCGGGAACCGTCCCTTCTTCTTGGGCGTAGGCAAGCGCACGGCGCACTTGCCCGGCGATTTCGCGCTCGCCGACCACGGCGGACTCTAACCCGGATGCCACTGTAAAGAGATGTTTGGCAGCTTCGAGGTTTTCGTAGATTTCAAAACTGTCTGCAATAAGCTCTGCATCGAGCTCAGATTTTTGCGCAATCTCGGCGTAGAGCATATCGCTTACGGGGCCTAAATGCTCGGCCACCGAGAGCTGCACATAAATTTCGAGGCGGTTGCAGGTTGCCAGCACAATAGTGCCGGTAACGCCCAAGTTTTGCGCGGTTTCGGTACGAAAAAGCTCGGGTATGCTAGCTGCACCGTTGCTCAGTAGAGCGACGGTGGTGAGATCGATGATCCTGTGTGATGCAACAAATGAATACGTAGCCACTAGACAATAATCATAAACACATTTTTAGTCGGTGAGTGTAACCTAACGTGAGCTGGCTCCCAATAGTGTGAGTTTGTGTGAAAAGGTCCCGAACTATGCCCAACAAGGCCCAGCAAAGAACCGGTGTATAAAAACTTAGGGTAAATAAATTTTGAGATAGCTAAAACAGCTTTAAAAATAAGGTAACCCTACACCAAAATTTATAAAGGTTACGAAGGGGTACTTTATGACACCGTGTCATAAAAACAGGCGCGAAAACCTGTCAAACTAGAGGGTATGACCGAAACCCAGCAGCCCCAGCGAGCCGCCAATGGTGCAGATTCTCAGCAGTCGCGCTCTACGGTGAGTGCTCACCCGAGAGATCGCCAGCGTGATTTGCTGACCGAGGCGCAGCTGTCGCGCCTGAGCGCATCTCACCCGCTGCGTGCCGCTCAAACCGCCGATTCTCCGATGCTGCAGGCGCTCACCGGGCGCGCATCTGAGCATCGTCCGGTCTGGTTTATGCGCCAAGCGGGGCGTTCGCTGCCCGAGTATCGCAAGGCGCGCGAGGGAATTCCCATGCTGGACGCCTGTTTGACACCCGAACTTGCCGCCGAGATTACCGTGCAGCCGGTGCGCCGTCACAAAGTCGATGCCGGTATTTTCTTTTCGGATATCGTTATCCCCATGAAACTCGCGGGCGTGAATGTCGATATTGTGCCCGGCCGCGGTCCCGTACTCGAACATCCCGTGCGCACGCTTGATGAAGTGCGTTCCCTGCCTGAACTAACCGATGCGGCACTTGACCCCATTCGTGAGGCAGTCGCAGCAACCGTCGACATGCTCGGTTCCACCCCTCTCATTGGTTTTGCGGGTGCACCTTTTACCGTTGCCGCCTATATGGTTGAGGGTGGTCCCTCCCGCGATCACTTGCGCCCCCGCACCATGATGCATGCCGACCCCGTTACCTGGCGCGAGTTAGCGCAGTGGGCCGCGCGCACCTCGGGACAGTTTTTGCGGGCTCAGATCGAGGCGGGTGCATCCGCCGTGCAGCTCTTCGACTCTTGGGCAGGCTCTTTAGGGGAAGCAGACTACCGCCGGTATGTGCAGGAACACTCTGCCACCGCCTTGAGCATGGTCGAAGAATTTGGGGTGCCGCGCATCCACTTTGGTACCGGAACCGCCGAGCTGCTGCCCGCCATGCATGAGGCCGGTGCCGATGTGATCGGGGTGGACTACCGCCTGCCCCTTGATGAGGCAAACCGCAGGCTCAACGGTGCGGTGCCGCTTCAGGGGAATATTGACCCCGCGCTTTTAGCTGCAGGGCGTGAGACTCTATATGCTCACGCGGATGAGGTACTCGCCGCCGGGGCGAGCGCCCCCGCCCATATTGTGAACCTGGGGCACGGGGTACCGCCTACAACGGACCCGCAGGTGCTCACCGATCTAGTGACATATCTTCACGAACGCACTCGACGCCCATAAAACGGATACTCTTAAGAGAGGCAGTTAGAACCGAAACATTAACGGGGATGAATATGGTACATCAGCACAAGAATCATCATGCACCAAGCGCCATCGTAGTCGGCGGCGGCATTTCTGGGTTGTTGGCGGCGCGTCGTCTTACCGATGCCGGAGTGAACGTAACCGTCCTAGACCAGAATGATTATCTGGGAGGCGCCCTCGGCGCGCATAAGGTCGCCGGTTTGGTGCTAGATTCCGGTGCGGAATCCTATGCGACCCGAACCCCAACCGTGACAAACCTCGTCAAAGAGCTTGGTCTAGACGACCAGATTGTGCATCCCAACTCCCACGGTTCATGGCTGTATCTGCCTCAGGGTGCCCGCAAAACCCCGAGTACTGGAATTATGGGCATTCCCGGCGATCTTTCTGATAAATCTTTGGCTGGTGTGCTCGGTAAAAGCGGTTTGCGCCGCGCTCGCATGGATAAGGTGCTGCCTGCTTCGGTTGGGGCAAACGCAAAGACGCTGGGCGAACTGGTACGTGCCCGTATGGGTAAAAAAGTACTCGATAACTTGGTTGCGCCCGTGGTCTCCGGGGTGTACTCGACCCACCCGGATATGCTCGATATTGATGCCGTTATCCCCGGCTTACGCGAAGGGCTGAAAAAGCATAAGTCCCTAGCTGCCGCCTCCGCCGCGATACGCGCTCAAGCACCCGCAGGTTCCCAGGTCGCCGGACTTTCTGGTGGCATGCACTTGCTGATCGAACAGCTTATCGAGAAGATGCCCGCACCCGTGCGGTACATTCCCGAATGCGGTGTGATTGCGGTGGATCGTGACCCCATCACCAATGAATGGGTGGTGATTCGCCGCCGCAGCGACGGTGAGAAAGCTGCATCGGTGGGTGCCGATTATTTGGTGATTGCTACCGATGGTTCCACCGCTGCGCGTCTGCTCGGACCGCATATTAAGGGAAGTTCTCTGCCTAATATTGACCCCGGCCCCGAGGTTGCTCTCGTAACGCTCGTTGTCGATCAGCCCGCGCTTAACTCGAACCCGCGTGGTACGGGTCTGCTGGTTTCCGAAGCTGTGACGAATGTGCGTGCCAAAGCGCTCACCCATGCTACCGCTAAATGGGCGTGGGTAGCCGAAGAGGCGGGCAAGAACCGCCACGTGGTGCGACTTTCCTACGGCCGCGGGGGAGAACAGAGTACCTTCTCCGACGTTTCTCTTGACGAAGACCAGCTGATCACTCTCGCCTTGCGCGACGCCTCGAAACTGCTCGATGTGCCCATTACCGCCCAAAATCTGGTGGATGCGGATGTGGTTCGCTGGAATGGCGTGCTGCCTCTCTCAACGCCCGGATACCGCGAGCGTGTGCAGCTTTTCCGTGAACGCGCGGCAGAACTCGATACCGTCTGCACGGTTGGTTCGTGGGCCGCAGGTTCCGGACTCGCCGCCGTGGTGCGCGATACCCAGGAACAGCTGGATCAATTCATCGCACACATAACACAAAAACGCGCCTCGAAGTGACGAAGATACTTGCGGCTGCCCGCGCAGTGCAGGCACCGTGTTAACCAAAGAAAACAGAAGACAAAACCTCACGAGTGAGGAGCATAAACCGCAGGCAGATTAAGGTCTGTCTGGTCAAGGCTCGCAGGTGAATACGACGTATCCGGCGAATCTTGGGCGGTTTTCACCGAAAGGAAGAAAATGTCTCACGAAGAACATCAGAATGCAGCCCACGGCTCTCATGGAAGCGGGTACGGGGGCGCACCCAAAGGATATGCCGTGCAGCATTCCCCAGCTGATGAGAACAAACGCGGTCGTGAAGAGGGCGAAACTCTGCACTATACCCTGTACACCGTCTTCGCCCGTGCCGGGCAGCGTGCCGAGAGCGCATCCTCGGCGGAAGCTATCGCCGAGTTCGAGCAGCTCATCGAAGAGCTCAAAGCGGACGGCGTAACGCTGCGCGGGCTCTACGATGTTTCCGCTATGCGCGATAACGCAGACGTTATGGTGTGGACCCACGGGCCGACCCCCGAAAAGCTGCAGGCAGCCGTGCGTAAGATCCGCCGTACCGCGCTCTTCAGCGCGACCACCATTGTCTGGTCGACTATGGGCGTGCACCGCGAGGCAGAATTCACCCGCAACCATGCACCCGCCTATGCGCGCCAGAAGGCACCCGAGGCATGGGTATGCGTGTACCCCTTCGTGCGTTCCTACGACTGGTACTACATGAATCCCGAACGCCGCGCCGAAATGCTCAAGAACCACGGCATGAAGGCTATCGACTTCCCGCAGGTGCTCGCGAACACCGTGGCAACTTTCGGTCTGAACGACTACGAATGGGTACTCGCCCTTGAGGCTCCCGAATTGGTCGATCTGGTCGATATGATGCGCCACTTCCGCAATACCGAGGCACGCCTGCATGTGCGTGAAGAAATTCCCTTCTACACCGGTCGTCGTGTGAACGCCGCCGATGTCGCCGAGGTGCTCGCGTGAGTGAGACCGTACGCGCAGGGTGCTGCGGGAACATCCCGGACGATGTTTGCCCGAACGCTACAGACCCCGCGAATACCGCTTCTAACGGGCCAGCAGTGCTTACCCCCGAGACGCTAAAGTCGTACCGGGGGGAGTGCGGTATTACCCGTTCTCGCACCGCCGTGCCTGCCCCCTATGACCTGGTGATTCTTTCCTCCTTCGGCGGGCCCGAAGGACAGGAAGATGTGATTCCCTTCCTGCGCAACGTTACGGCGGGGCGCGGCATACCCGATGAACGTCTGGAAGAAGTCGCCACCCACTACCGCGCAAACGGTGGTATTTCACCTATTAACGAGCAGAACCGTGCGCTTTTGGTAGCACTTCGAGAAGTCATGCAGGAACGCGGGCCGCATATTCCGATCGTGTGGGCAAACCGCAACTGGAAACCCTATGTGACCGACGTAGTACAGCAGGCTTATGAGGAAGGGCACCGCAATATTCTGGTGCTCGCCACTAGCGCCTACCCCGGGTACTCCAGCTGCCGCCAATACCGCGAAGACTACGGGGTGGCGTTGGAGAAACTCGGTCTTCAAGACCGCATGCGCATTGATAAGATTCGCCAATTTTTCGATGCGCCCGGGTTCGTTGAGGCCTTTACTGAGGGCTTAGAGAACGGGCTGAAACAGGTTCGCAATACCGTGGCGGAGCGCATTGCTGAGGGAACGGCGGCTGCCGGGAATGGGCGTATTCGCATTATGTTCTGCACCCACTCGGTGCCGACCTCTGCTGCTAATGAGGCGGGCCCGCGCGGAATCGACTACGAGGGCGGTTCTGCCTACGTAGAGAAACACCTGCAGGTGGCGCGCGCTATTCTTGCAAAGATCCGCGAACAGGACGAGAGCCTTTTGGATAGTACCGACTGGGAGCTCGTCTATCAGTCGCGTTCCGGCTCACCCTCCACCCCCTGGCTAGAGCCCGATGTTAACGACGCCATCGACAAAATCGCTGGTGACGTAGACGGCATCATTATGGTTCCGCTGGGATTCGTCTCTGACCATATGGAAGTCCTCTGGGACCTCGATACCGAGGCGATGGAAACCTGCCGTAACCACGGTATCGTGGCGGTGCGCACCCCCACTCCCGGCGTGCACCCCGCCTATGTGGAATCGCTGCGCCGCCTGATTGTCGAGCGTATGGCCGAGCCCGCAGAATCCGATCACGACAGGCGCGAAAGCGTTTTCGGGGAGTCCATATCCGGCGAACTCGGTTGGTTCGACGAATGCGACCCTGACTGCTGTAAACCCCTGCGCGGTCAGGAAAAACCTGTAATTGCGGAGTACACCCCTAAGGAAGACTGCGCCTGCTGCAATGAGCGCGTATAAGCGCTGCCGTATGTGCGGGTTCATCCCAACCGTATTGATGAGTCCGCACATACGGCACCCATAAAACCTGAGGAGAACCATGAGCGACCCCTATATTCTCGGCACCCGAGGCTCAGCCTTGGCGCTCACCCAGAGCACCCTTGCCGCCGAACACATCGTTCAGGTGTTCAACACTCACTCCCGCGAACACGGCGCCGAACGCACCCTATCCTTTGACATCACCACCGTCAAAACCGACGGGGATGTGCTCACCGGACCGCTCGCAACCCTCGGCGGCACCGGAGTCTTCGCCGCCGCACTGCGCCAACGCCTTCTCGACGGTGATACCCCCGGTGGAGTCGATGTTGCGGTGCACTCGCTCAAAGACTTACCTGCCGAACCGTGCCCCGGGCTCGTCATCGCGGCAATTCTTGAACGTGAAGACCCGCGCGATGCCCTGGTAGCGCGCGATAACCTCACCCTCGATACCCTGCCTACGGGCGCTCGCGTCGGTACCGGATCACCGCGCCGCGCCGCACAAGTACGTGCTCTGCGCCCCGACCTTGAAATCGTCGATATCCGCGGCAACGTGGGCACTCGCATAGCCCGCGTGAAAGGGCTCGAAGAACACGGAAACCGCCAAGTCGTCGTGCGTGACAGCACCGAAACCGACGAAGCCGCGCACCGTGGAATCGGTACCGAAAACACGGGTGATTGCGATGCCGTCATCCTCGCCGTTTCGGGGCTCAAACGCCTCGGCAAAGAATCCGTTATTACCGAATACCTTGACCCCTCCCGCATGCTCCCTGCCCCCGGGCAGGGCGCGCTCGCCATTGAGGTACGCGAAACAGAATTTGCTAACCCCGATACCGCGACTTTATTCGACTCTGAAATTTCCCGGCCCGTGCGCACCCTGGGGGAAGCGCTTATTGCTGCCGACCACTTTGAAACCCACCTTGAGGTCACTGCCGAACGTCGTCTTCTGCGCCGTCTTGAGGCCGGATGCGCCGCCCCCATTGGCGCCTATGCTACCGTCAAAGACGGCGATCTTGTGCTCACAGCAGTTGTCGCATCGCCTGACGGTACCGAAAGCTTGCGCCACACGTCCGCCACCGGTGAGCTTGATGTTCCCGGCGCTGAACGACTGGGTATTCGCGTTGCCGAAGACCTGCTTCAGATGGGCGCCGCGGCCCTTGCCGGTCTTGAGGTGAAATAGAGCGTGGCTCGTGTTCTGCTGACCCGCACGGCGGCTCAAGGCACGCCTTTTGAGCGTGCTTTGAACGATTTGACGGCGGAGCGAGGCATTCCGAAGATTCAGGTGGATTTTGCGCCCATGCAGCTGCCCCGTACAGTTGCGCCTGAGTATTCGCTGTTTTCCTTGGTAAGCTTAGCGGCGGAGGGAGCCTTTCTTTGGGCTACTTTCACGAGCGCGAATGCGGTGCGTTCCTGCGCCGAGCTTTTTGGCACATCCTTTGCGTGGGCGCTGCGTGATGGCGGAACCCGGATCGCCTGTGTGGGGTCTGCAACGGCACGGGCGCTACGTGAGATCGGCCTGGAACCCCACTTCACGCCTGAAAAACAGGATGCTCTGGGCATGCTCGCAGAATTCCCTACCGAGGGCGCCAACCCCGAGCTGGGCATTCCTGAGAGCCTGCGTAAGCCGCAGAATACCCCGGAATCTGCCGCATTGGGCTGGGACGATATGCTTTCTGCGCAGGCGAGCGTGCTCGTCTTTGAAGGGGCAAACGCCCGCCCAACTCTGCGTGAAGGGCTAGTGGGGTTAGGCTTCCGTGCCGTGTGTGCGGTGGTATATGAGATGGTGCCGGCGACCGCCTCCGTACTTGAGGCGGGAGAGATCTCCTGTGTGAACGCTCGTGAGCTTATTGCCGGTGCCGGTACTGGCTCGAATTCCGCCGCGGTAGACGTTATTGTTGCCACCGCTCCGTCAAGGCTCAAAGAGCTGGTGGGGGAGAACCCAAACCCTGAACGAATCCCTCCGGTGGCAGCTATCGGCCGCACAACAGCCCGCACCTGCGAGGAACTGGGGCTGCGCCATAGGATGGCTGATTCTCCCACCCCGGAGGCCCTAGCTCTAGCAGCCGTTGAACTGCTGCGTTCCGCCTAGACGCTAAATAATAGAAGTATTATGTGAAAGGTTATGTCGATGAATCTTACCCGACGACCCCGCCGACTGCGCACCACTGCCGCCATGCGCGCCCTCACCGCCGAGACTGCGCTGCGTCCCGAGCAGCTTATTCAGGTGTTTTTCGTGCGCGACGGCATTAGCGAACCACAGCCGATTTCCTCAATGCCCGGGCAGTACCAGCACACTCTGGAGTCTCTGATTCCTGCTGTGCGCCAGGCTGCGGAGGCGGGCATTAAATGCATTGATCTCTTCGGTGTTCCGTTGGATGATGATAAGGACGAAGTAGGCTCGGCGGCTTGGGACGACAACGGCATTTTGAACCGCGCTATCGCTGCCTGCCGTGCCGAGTTTGGCGACGAGATTGTTATTATGGCCGATACCTGCCTGGATGAATTCACCTCTCACGGGCACTGCGGCGTGCTTGTCGATGATGGTTACGGCACCATGAATGTCGATAACGATGCAACCGTGGAACTGTACTGCAAGATGGCGGTTTCCCAGGCACGCGCCGGGGCGCACACGGTCTCTCCTTCAGGCATGATGGACGGGCAGATTGCCGCCATGCGCGCCGCGCTGGACGAGGCCGGGTTCCAGAACGTCTCTATCATGGCGTATTCGGCGAAGTATGCCTCCGCGTTCTTTGGTCCGTTCCGTGATGCGGTAGAGTCTAGCTTTACCGGGAACCGCAAAACGTATCAGCAGGATCCGGCGAACCGCCGTGAATCTCTCCTAGAGGTGCAGACCGATATTGA
Organism: Rothia sp. HMSC058E10; assembly: GCF_001809415.1. Lineage (NCBI taxonomy): Bacteria > Bacillati > Actinomycetota > Actinomycetes > Micrococcales > Micrococcaceae > Rothia > Rothia sp. HMSC058E10. The sequence continues at coordinate 49,811 of NZ_KV797606.1, forward strand.
CGAGGGCGCCGATATGGTGATGGTCAAGCCCGCCGGAAGTTATCTCGATATTGTGCGTGAGGTCGCCGAGTTTTCACCTGTCCCGGTGGCGGCGTACCAGGTGTCGGGGGAGTACGCCATGATTGAGGCCGCCGCGGCAAACGGCTGGATCGACCGCCGCGCCGTGGCGTTAGAGGCTCTGCATTCGATTCACCGCGCGGGCGCGGACATGATTCTCACTTACTATGCAACCGAAGCCGCCCGCTGGCTGCGTGAAGGCTAAACCTAGGGAGTCCGTACTGACACTCGGACCCCGCAAAGGTATACGTAAACCGAGCGACGTTGCGTATACCTGTGCGGGTTTGTTGTGTTTAACCCTGCCAGATGCGCCCCCGACCCTGCTCAAACACGGACGAGCGTGCTCGTTCCTGCGCTGCCCGCGACGGACGATAGTTACCGCACCCGTAATTTGTTGTGCGTTTTATGCATACCAACAGAGAAATATTAGGTTTTTACCTTTCCCACCGGGCACAATAGAAACGCTATATCACCACATCAATCAGGACTGGACATCTGATGCAGACTTATTATGATCGCACCTATATTCAGGGCGAACTTAGCCGTTTCACACAGCAGTGGCGGCAGAAAATTGACAGTCATAGACGGTCATCTCGCAAGAACTTTGAAATTAGTGAGACCCAAACCTTCTGGAATTCCCTTCTTGCGTGTTTTGGTATTAAACCCGGCACCGTCGCCGAGTTTGAGCGTCCCGCACGCCGCGCAAGCACCGGTAATCATGGGCGAATCGATGTGTTTTGGCCTTCTGTACTTTTGGTCGAGCAAAAGACCGAAGGTAAAAACCTTGAGGAAGCGCTCGATCAGGCTCGCGATTACATAGCTGGTGGGAGTATTCCCGAAGAGAACCTGCCGCGTTACCTTGCGGTTAGTGATTTTGAGCGTTTCATATTCGTGAACCGCCGCACTGGTGACCGGGAAGAGTTCACACTCGAAAAGTTACCGGAACGCTACGACACTTTGAAATTCCTAGCGGGCGAAGAAGCTATTAGCGCCGAGGAACAACAGGAACTCACGATAGCCGCATCGAAAATTATGGCGAACCTATATCAGGCGATGATGGGCGATACTGATACTCCTGTCGGTGAAGAAGCCGCGCAGAATGCCGAAGATGAAGACCTTCGCGTGCAGGAAACTTCAATGTTCCTCACCCGTATCCTTTTCCTGCTCTTTGGCGATGATGCCGGTATTTGGGAAATGCATCTCTTTACCCGGTTTCTGCGTAAGCACACCCGCGAAGACGGTTCAGACCTGGGCACGCAGATTAATGCTCTCTTCGAGTATCTAGATACCCCAGAATCTAAACGTACCCGCATGCGTCATGTACCCGAGTTGATGGCTCGATTCCCCTATGTGAACGGGTCTTTGTTCGCCGAGCGCACCCCGACCGAGTATTTTACGCGCGAGCTTCGCGAACAGCTGTTGATTGCGTGCGGTTTCGACTGGTCGCAGATTTCAACCGCTATTTTCGGGTCAATGTTCCAGCTTGTGAAGTCACGTGAGGCGCGCCGCGCGGCAGGTGAGCATTACACATCGGAAGAGAATATTCTTAAAACCATTAACCCGCTTTTTCTGGATGATTTGCGCGCCCGCGCAGAAAGTCTGATTGCTTCTACCAAGGGGTCTAAGACTAAGCGAGCTGAGCTTGCAGCGTTTCTTGACGAGCTTGGGAGCATGCACTTTATGGATCCGGCGTGCGGTTCCGGGAACTTCTTGCAGGTTGCGTATATGCGGCTGCGTGAGCTTGAGACTCGGGTACTGACCGAAATTCATCGGCTAGAGGACTCGGGTGGTTTTACACTGGATGCATCGCTGAACACGCGCCTTTCCATTTCGCAGTTCCACGG
>NZ_KV797607.1:0-5274 GCF_001809415.1 Rothia sp. HMSC058E10
GCTTGTTGTTTCAAAACTATACAGCGAACGCAAACACCACCAACAACTCTAGTGTGAATAAGTCTTCGGCCTATTAGTACCAGTCAACTCCACGCCTTACAACGCTTCCATACCCGGCCTATCAACCTCATCATCTCTAAGGAGCCTCACACACCCAAAGGATGCCAGGAGAACTCATCTCGAAACAGGCTTCCCGCTTAGATGCCTTCAGCGGTTATCCCTCCCGAACGTAGCCAATCAGCCATGCACCTGGCGGTACAACTGACATACCAGAGGTTCGTCCGTCCCGGTCCTCTCGTACTAAGGACAGCCTTTCTCAATTCTCCAACGCGCGCAGCGGATAGGGACCGAACTGTCTCACGACGTTCTGAACCCAGCTCGCGTACCGCTTTAATGGGCGAACAGCCCAACCCTTGGGACCGACTCCAGCCCCAGGATGCGACGAGCCGACATCGAGGTGCCAAACCATGCCGTCGATATGGACTCTTGGGCAAGATCAGCCTGTTATCCCCGAGGTACCTTTTATCCGTTGAGCGACAGCGCTTCCACAAGCCACTGCCGGATCACTAGTCCCGACTTTCGTCCCTGCTCGAGTCGCCACTCTCACAGTCAAGCTCCCTTGTGCACTTACACTCAACACCTGATTGCCAACCAGGCTGAGGGAACCTTTGGGCGCCTCCGTTACACTTTAGGAGGCAACCGCCCCAGTTAAACTACCCATCAGGCACTGTCCCTGAACCAGATCATGGCCCGAAGTTAGACATCCAGATTGACCAGAGTGGTATTTCAACAACGACTCCACCACCACTAGCGTGACAGCTTCACAGTCTCCCACCTATCCTACACAAGCCAACCCAAACACCAATACCAAACTATAGTAAAGGTCACGGGGTCTTTCCGTCCTGCTGCGCGAAACGAGCATCTTTACTCGTACTGCAATTTCACCGAGTTCATGGTTGAGACAGTAGGGAAGTCGTTACTCCATTCGTGCAGGTCGGAACTTACCCGACAAGGAATTTCGCTACCTTAGGATGGTTATAGTTACCACCGCCGTTTACTGGGGCTTAAATTCTCAGCTTCGCCCACACAGGGCTAACCAATCCTCTTAACCTTCCAGCACCGGGCAGGAGTCAGTCCGTATACCTCGTCTTACGACTTCGCACGGACCTGTGTTTTTGATAAACAGTCGCTTCCCCCTGGTCTCTGCGACCCCTACACGCTCCCCACCGCACGGGCAGATCACGCTCAGGGCCCCCCTTCTCCCGAAGTTACGGGGGCATTTTGCCGAGTTCCTTAACCATGATTCTCTCGATCGCCTTAGTATTCTCTACCTGATCACCTGTGTCGGTTTCGGGTACGGGCAGCTAAAACCTCACGCCGATGCTTTTCTCGGCAGCATAGGATCACCAAATCCCCCCACAAACAAGGGGTCCCATCACGTCTCAGACACACAACCAGCGCATTTAACAACCAGTCATCCTACACGCTTAGACCACGACAACCACCGCGTGGCTTGGCTACCTTCCTGCGTCACACCTGTTAACACGCTTACCTCCAAAGCTTGGGTCCCACACACCCCACAACACCACAAAGAAAAACTTCATGACACCGTGATCGGCATGGTTAGCATCACAATATCAGTATGGACGGTCCTTCACTGGTACGGGAATATCAACCCGTTCTCCATCGACTACGCCTGTCGGCCTCGCCTTAGGCCCCGACTAACCCAGGGCAGATTAACTTGACCCTGGAACCCTTGATCATCCGGCGCACGGGTTTCTCACCCGTGATTCGCTACTCATGCCTGCATTCTCACTCCCACACAATCCACCACACACTCCCGTGGCAGCTTCACCTCGTGCAGGACGCTCCCCTACCCAACCAGCCACAAAGACTGATTGCCACAACTTCGGCGGTGTACTTGAGCCCCGCTACATTATCGGCGCAGAATCACTTGACCAGTGAGCTATTACGCACTCTTTCAAGGATGGCTGCTTCTAAGCCAACCTCCTGGTTGTCTCAGCAACTCCACATCCTTTCCCACTTAGCACACGCTTAGGGGCCTTAGTTGATGGTCTGGGCTGTTTCCCTCTCGACAATGAAGCTTATCCCCCACTGTCTCACTGCTACACTCTCACTTACCGGCATTCGGAGTTTAGCTAACGTCAGTAACCCTCACGGGCCCATCGGCCATCCAGTAGCTCTACCTCCAGCAAGAAACATGTAACGCTGCACCTAAATGCATTTCGGGGAGAACCAGCTATCACAGAGTTTGATTGGCCTTTCACCCCTATCCACAGCTCATCCCCCCAGTTTTCAACCTAGGTGGGTTCGGTCCTCCACACGCTCTTACACGTGCTTCAACCTGGCCATGGATAGATCACTCCGCTTCGGGTCTAGATCCTGCCACTACAACGCCCTGTTCAGACTCGCTTTCGCTACGACTACCCCACACGGGTTAACCTCGCGACAAAACACTAACTCGCAGGCTCATTCTTCAAAAGGCACGCCACCACCCCACACAAAAAGGGGGGCTATAACGGCTTGTAAGCACACGGTTTCAGGTACTATTTCACTCCCCTCCCGGGGTACTTTTCACCATTCCCTCACGGTACTGATCCACTATCGGTCATCAGGAAGTATTTAGACTTACCAGGTGGTCCTGGCAGATTCACACGAGATTCCACGAGCCCCGTGCTACTCGGGACATTGTCAACGCACACACAACACTTTCAACTACGGGACTCTCACCCACTACGGTCGACCATTCCAAGCCAGTTCGCCTACCATCATGCACTACGCCGGTGACCAGTTAGAACCACCACAACAACTCCCACAACACCCATGATGCAACACCTAACCGCTATCACACACCACAGGTTTAGCCTCATCCGCGTTCGCTCGCCACTACTAACAGAATCATTATTATTTTCTCTTCCTGCGGGTACTGAGATGTTTCACTTCCCCGCGTTCCCCCCAACTGGCCTATACATTCAACCAGCGGTCACCCACCACAACGATGAGCGAGGTTTCCCCATTCGGAAATCCTCGGATCCACGCCCAGTTATCGGCTCCCCGAGGCTTATCGCAGATTCACACGTCCTTCATCGGCTCCTGATGCCAAGGCATCCACCGTGTGCCCTTAACAACTTACACACAATCAAGAAAAAGAAGAATCAAGAAACCACACAACCGTGCAGTTCCCAGAAGATGCTCGCGTCCACTATATAGTTCTCAAACAACAAACCACACCAACACCAACACCGAGAACAAACCCAGCACCAGCACCAGCCAGTCACAAACTCAGACCACACCTAGCGTGCAACCCGAAAACCCAAGAACGCACCCGAACAACACGAAAAAATAATGATGACGCATACACAACACCGTGAAACAAAACAAACAACAAAAAAAAGGGGCTGACATTCCACCCATGAGCAAACCACCCACCCGACACTCGCGAGCAGCATGGCCAACCAAACAATAGTTGAGCTCCTTAGAAAGGAGGTGATCCAGCCGCACCTTCCGGTACGGCTACCTTGTTACGACTTAGTCCCAATCGCCAGTCCCACCTTCGACGGCTCCCCCCACCAGGGTTAGGCCACCGGCTTCGGGTGTTACCAACTTTCGTGACTTGACGGGCGGTGTGTACAAGGCCCGGGAACGTATTCACCGCAGCGTTGCTGATCTGCGATTACTAGCGACTCCGACTTCATGGGGTCGAGTTGCAGACCCCAATCCGAACTGAGACCGGCTTTTAGGGATTAGCTCCACCTCACAGTATCGCAACCCTCTGTACCGGCCATTGTAGCATGCGTGAAGCCCAAGACATAAGGGGCATGATGATTTGACGTCATCCCCACCTTCCTCCGAGTTGACCCCGGCAGTCTCCTATGAGTCCCCACCATCACGTGCTGGCAACATAGAACGAGGGTTGCGCTCGTTGCGGGACTTAACCCAACATCTCACGACACGAGCTGACGACAACCATGCACCACCTGTATACCAGCCCCGAAGGGAAACGCCATCTCTGACGCAGTCCAGTATATGTCAAGCCTTGGTAAGGTTCTTCGCGTTGCATCGAATTAATCCGCATGCTCCGCCGCTTGTGCGGGCCCCCGTCAATTTCTTTGAGTTTTAGCCTTGCGGCCGTACTCCCCAGGCGGGGCACTTAATGCGTTAGCTACGGCGCGGAAAACGTGGAATGTCCCCCACACCTAGTGCCCAACGTTTACGGCATGGACTACCAGGGTATCTAATCCTGTTCGCTCCCCATGCTTTCGCTTCTCAGCGTCAGTTACAGCCCAGAGACCTGCCTTCGCCATCGGTGTTCCTCCTGATATCTGCGCATTCCACCGCTACACCAGGAATTCCAGTCTCCCCTACTGCACTCTAGTTAGCCCGTACCCACTGCAAAACCAGGGTTAAGCCCCAGCCTTTCACAGCAGACGCGACCAACCGCCTACAAGCTCTTTACGCCCAATAATTCCGGACAACGCTCGCGCCCTACGTATTACCGCGGCTGCTGGCACGTAGTTAGCCGGCGCTTTCTCTGCACCTACCGTCACTTTCGCTTCTTCGATGCTAACAGAGGTTTACAACCCGAAGGCCGTCATCCCTCACGCGGCGTCGCTGCATCAGGCTTGCGCCCATTGTGCAATATTCCCCACTGCTGCCTCCCGTAGGAGTCTGGGCCGTGTCTCAGTCCCAGTGTGGCCGGTCACCCTCTCAGGCCGGCTACCCGTCGTCGCCTTGGTAAGCCATTACCTCACCAACAAGCTGATAGGCCGTGAGCCCATCTAAAACCACTCCATAACGCTTTCCACCAACACCCCATGCGGAGATTGGTCGTATCCGGTATTAGACCCAGTTTCCCAGGCTTATCCCAGAGTCAAAGGTAGGTCACTCACGTATTACTCACCCGTTCGCCACTAATCCACCTAGCAAGCTAGGCTTCATCGTTCGACTTGCATGTGTTAAGCACGCCGCCAGCGTTCGTCCTGAGCCAGAATCAAACTCTCCGTTACAAAAACAAAAAGCAAACGCATGATCCCATAACTCTCAAAAAAACAATGAACTACTGACAAAACAAAAAACAATCAGGACACACAACACCAGGCACACCAACGCACCCCATGCTCTGCACCCCACACGAATGTCCCAACCAGCAGACACCACAACAAATTTTTCAAAAACTACAAGACCACACCAAAAAACATGACCTCAATAAGATCAAAAAACATATACGGTATCAACCCCGCACACCAACACCCC
>NZ_KV797608.1:0-246 GCF_001809415.1 Rothia sp. HMSC058E10
TGATGATGATATAAGCGCATGTGTGAATATTCTTGAAGAGATGGATACGTACTACAGTATTCGTCCAATTCATGGTAGTGGGCTGTACAAAGTGTTATTTGGGTGGGGATTCGAACTTTCGCAAGAGAGCTTGTCTCGGGTGGAAGAGTTCTTTGTCAACAGGGTGGTGATTGCTGCTGATGGGGTTGAATATCCTTGGTCAAGTATGGAGGAGTATAAGAAGTTTTTCTTTCCGAATGGTTTTCC
>NZ_KV797609.1:0-108115 GCF_001809415.1 Rothia sp. HMSC058E10
AATCATCTACATAAATAACATCTGACCTATAAGGATACTTAACCCGTTGACCCTTTAGCCCTTCCCAGTCAATACGAGACTTAAGATAGTCATCTGCCGGTGGTGCATTATTAAAACCCCTACTATAGGTACCGCCTCCGTTGGGTATTCCCCTCTCTGCCATCTCGGGTACAGCTTGACCGTGGGCAACGGGCACCAAGTGATCGTCGCCGAAGCCGTGAAAGGTATGCCGTGGTTGGAGCTTGGGCACTACATGCTCGATGCCCAGCAGGCTGGTGCGCGTCCATGTGGCAATGCGGTCTTGGATTCCGTTGATGCGGGTTTTGACGGCATTAACGGTGTTTTGGGTTTTAATGACAACAGGGGACGTCTTAACCCGATCAACCGTTCTGGAGATAACGGGGACTTTCATCGCCTGGTTGCCGGTGGCGCGTGCTACGGGCGGCCCGGCTTTGAAGAGCATCCCTATGAGTGCGGCTGTGAGTGCTTCTTTCCCGCCTTCCTGAAGAGCGTAAGCCTGCACTTTATCCCAGTCGATATTGCCGTCGGGGGTGTGGAAATCCATGCCATCAGCGGCACCGTTGGCGGCACCAGAAATAAAACCAACACCGCCGGCCAAGAGGATACTTGTCGGCGCTATGAACAGCGAACCAATAACACCTACAAGAGCCAGAAGGCGCAGACTCTGCTGCATGAAACGTTCGCCTTCTTGGCTCTGATACTTACGGTAATCTGCAACCGTCATGGGGCGCTCACCCCGAGGGTCCACATACTCCAGCGGATTATTGCCTGCATATGCGTAAACGTCAGCAAACCAGGATGAACCAGCTATTGCGGCCTTCGGGTCTGTTGAGAGGAAACGACGTGAAGGGCTGTCATAGACGCGAGCGCCTAGCATATCTAGACCGGCTACGCGTAGCGACCCTGCACCCGTGAACTCGAAACCGGTGGGCAGCCCGGGAATCGGGGTAGCGTTTGCAGAAGGTACGCCCCAGTCTGTCGGCAGTCCGGGTGTGCTACCTAATGCCGAATCGAGGGTGTTGCCGGTCAACCCGGGGACGTTGAGGGTATGCCAAGGTGTCACTCCGCCGGGTATACCCGCCTGCGAAAAGCCGCCGTCAGAGCTGGGTGCGCTCGTTGCCCCAGCACCCAGAAGATGCGGAATATCCGACCTGGCATCCCACATGAGAGGCACTGTAATGCCCTCACCATCAGAAACAGCGGATACCTCACCCACCGCGTCAGAAATCAGTGAAGTGTGTGACATACCTACACGTGAGGAAACAGAGTCTGTTACCGATGTCAGACCGCCGTAGGCACCCCAGCTATATTCGCGAGAGTATGAGGCGCCGGTGAGCTTATCGGTCGTGACTTCACCACTACGTTCGCCTGCCAGATTGTAGGTGTATTCCGTGATGGTATGAGCGGCAAGCTCCCCAGCGTCGCCTCGTGCACCTGCGTATGCGCGAGCCTCAACGGCGACTAACTGGTTCGCTTCGTTATGGGTGAAGATACGCTCACCCTCCAGAACACGAGAGCCTGCAGCCGAGCGTTCAGATCCGTTAGAACTATCGAGAGCAAAGACGCGCTCGCGCATCATGACTCCGGCTGTGTACTCCCACTCCCACACGTGGGATGCTGAACGGGCGCCCACAAGCTGCCCGGCATCGTCATAGGAGTACAGCACAAGACCATCCTGTGAAGTATCAGATCCCGTTGAGTCCAACCCAATCACGCGGCCGTTATGGTCACGGATTACTTGTGTGCGTTCAAGAACCTTTGATTCTTCAAACCCTCGGACATCGGTGAGCGCCTGTTCCCGCACATAGTCTGAGATTAGCCCGGTAGCGCGCTCGTGTGTCCAGGAAGACACCATATCTCCCACCCGAATCCGCGTGAGACGTCCCAGAGGATCGTAGGAGAATACTGAAGAGATAACATCGTGAGCGGGCTGTCCCGTGGCATGTGTTGTTACAGCTACCGTTCGACCAGCACCATCTACGGTACGTGTAGATTTTGCGTAAGGGGTTACTGACGTGATCAGATAACCATCGGCATCATACGAGTACGTCAGCGTATATGCGCCGGTTTTGATAAAGGTATTCAAAGCGTGAAGACGCTCGTACATATCGTCGTCTGCATGAGCGTTGCTTTGATCGTCCGATCTTAGGAATCCTGAACGGCTGCGAGAGATCAGACGGTCGGAGGAGTCATAGACAAAACGATGCTCAAGGTACGGCTTTTCGATGCCAGCAAAGGCGGAAGAATCGCGAACCCGGAGTGCAGAAGCTGAGGCGTAGTCACGCACCGTCACGGTTCGATGACCAATAGATGATGCTCCGGGGGAGTACGAATACTCCGCCGCGCACACACCATTGACGCTCAAAGACGCGAGCAGACCGCCCCCCTGATAGTCGTAGGAGTATGCACGGGTTCGCTCACCATTATTTTCAGACAGCAGGCGACCTGCGGCATCGTAGGTGTATGTAGATGTTATCTCTGCCGTAGAACCCGCGCCCTTAACGGTGCGGATAAGCTGACCTGCGGCGTCATAAATATACGTGGTGACCTGGCCGGTCGCATCCAGGGTGCGCACCATCTGCCCAGCAGCGTCATACTCGAAATGGGTGCGATACCCTAAGGCATCTACAGCAGTCACTAGCTGACCGGCTGCATCATAGATGAATCTGCGGGTACCAGCGCTGTTATCACTCATGCGGATCAGGCGTGAGCACCGGTCGTATGCATACGTTGCCGTGCGAGCCCCATGCTGCACCCGTACAATCCGGCCAAGGGCATCGTACGTCGTATGCTCAGTTGTGCCGTCAGGATAGGTTCGGGCAATAATTCGAGATGCGGCGTCGTAGGTTAGCGTTGTGTACGCCCAAGCGGTAGGTTCTTCCCACTCCACGTTCTCGCTCACTGCCGGCTTCTGCTCGGGTACGCTTAGCCCCACACCTATACGCCGCAGACGCCCAGCTTGATCATAGTCGAATGTTTGGGTGCGTCCCGCCGCAGATACCTCGCGTATCAGCCGGTTTGCCGCATCGTAGGTGCGGCGGGTGAGCCCGCCATGAGCATCAAGAGTTTCAACGGGATTGCCTGCGGCGTCATAGGCTGTAAACTCGGTAACAGTTTCGCTGTTTCTTGGGGATGCACTCGGTGACTTTGAGTTTTGAGATGCACGTCTAACCGGCTGCGAAGAGTGGGTGTTGTTCTCGCCCTCAATAATCACCCGTCCCAGATAATCGACGTGACGGAATGAAGATCCGAGTATGCCGCCGGAGGACGTAGTTTCTTTGCCCGTTCTACGGTTTACAGTGCGGTGCGTAACAACACCGGTAGCATCCGTAATCTGGCTAATTTCGCCAGCCAAGTCGTAGTCAAACTCACTCCGGGCACCCAGAGGATCTGTTACCGCAATAAGTTGTGACAGGCCATCGTATTCATAGTTGGTTACGGCACCGAGGGCATTAATAGTCTTGACCATGTTGCCCCAGGCATCAAATACTGCACGGTTGGTACGACCCAGTGGATCGGTGACAGCGGTGATTTGGTTGCCGTTATTGTACTCAAAGTGTGTGACATGACCGTAAGGATCTGTCAAAGAAACGGGCAGCTGACCTATAGGCCGCGATGTATCGCGTACACGGTGAGTGTCGCTTGAAGTGAGGTTTTGGCGAACAAAAGCAGGAACCAGCTCTTCGGGAGCAAGCTCAGGGTACGTGAGGGACCAGCGTGAACCGGCAGCATCCGTAACCGAGGCGAGTTGCCCGGCGGAGTTCCAATGGGTAGAGGTTACGTGACCTAGAGCATCCCTAACCTGCACTATTCGACCGTGTTTGTCGTACTCTAGATGGACTGTATCGCCAACGCCGTTTGTTATGCTGATCAGCTCTTGACGTGCGTTATAGGTGTATGTGGTACGTACACCGGTGGGGTCAGTAACGCTTAGAAGGTTGCCGTACTCATCCCAGCTATATTCTGTAGTATGCCCATTCCCATCGGTCATAGTGATGGGGTTTGGGTTTGCACCTGTTGATTCGTAGGTATATGACACTACCACGGGATCACCGGGGTTGAGCCGATCACGGAAATCACATACAGAGGTCGTGAGCAGGCGGTTATGTTCGTCCCAGGTGTACTTAGACAGTGCGCCCTCGGGGGTAAGTTGTTTCGCTAAACGACTGTGAGAGTCGTAGGAACGGCTTATCGTAGAACCATCGCGTTCAGTAACGCTGATGCGGTTGCCGAACTTATCGTAGCGCATGACTTGGCGGCTGCCATCAGCAGCCGTCATAGAGCTAAGACGTCCGTGTTCATCCGAGCGCCAAATATTAGAGCTGTCGCCGGTTATCGCGTCAGCAACAATCGTCATAATGCCCGGAGCATAGACGAAAGACACTTCACGGGAATGTTCAGTCAGCTGGTGGACCACACGTCCTTGGCCGTCATAGGTATTAGTGACTTCACGGTGGCCGTTCACATCCCAGACTTCTTCAATAAGGCGCTTAGCATTATGGGTGTAACGACGAATACCGTCGGGACGGTTAACCGCTGCTAGCAGATCATCATCGTCGTAAATGTAGGTGACGGTATCAAGTATCTGCACATCATGATCTATAAGGTAGGTGCTGGCAGAGTCAGGGCGAATACGGTTATCACGGGGTGAGCTGCCGTAGCGTATCTGAAGACCTCGACCTGAGGCCGGGTGAACAATGTCAGTCAGCTCTAACGCACCCGTTGCGGAATCCGATGAGTAAAGAGGCAGCGTTAAGGTTGCATAATGCCCCTCCATCACGCCTGTCCAGGCACCAGAAGGATCGTAGAAGTATCGAACGTGCTTGGAATTGTAAACAACCCAATAATATGCGGGTGCAGTAGGTGCGCTGACCTTGCGCCCAGCGTTCTCTGCCGTCTTGATTGCTTTTGTCGTCGCTGTGGAAACATAGCTGTAAAGCTCGTCGCCGGGAACAGTTTTGCTAAGCCAATACGATTCGGAAGGAACACGACCAAAACCGTCGCCCATACGAGGGAATGCAAGAGTCCGACCATCAGGCGTGTGCCATACAGCGCCCGTGTTACTCAACGTAAGCTGAGTATCAAGCGTAGAAGACCAACCGAGACCAAAGATGCCCGAAGGGGCTTCTTCGGGATAGGTAACGGCAACGCTGTTGTACATACGTTCAAGCTTGATGAGCGATGCCGCAGGAGCATGCTCGAAGGAGAGATCACACTCATGCTCAATGAAATTCCCTGTGGCAACATTTACGGGATCAAGCGCATATCCCGCTGAGTATACCGCGCCGGTTATTGTCGCACGAGAAACGTCAATACTCGGACGATCTGTAGATATTTTCTGTTCCTTCAGATAATTCCGGATATACCCCGTATTAAGGTACTGCGGATAATCCAAAAAATCTGCTTCAGAATAAATAGGGCCTAACATTCCTTGAGAACCAGCCGTCGCGAAAGCTTCCGCAACAGTGAGAATCCAACGAACATCAGATTGGTTGGCATCAACCCATTTTGCTAGCGAGTTAAAAAGGCTTGTAGCATCAAAAAAACCCCATGACGTATGCTCAACAAAAGAGCTATAGCATTTGGTGATATTGGAGTAAAGCTCGGCAATTCTTTGATCTAATGTGGAGTTCTTCTGCGCAAATGTCACGATGTTGCCAGGAATAGCCGATGTAGTCTCGGTAGCATCCTGGGCGGCATCCCGAGCCCTCTTCTCGGCGCGATGCGTACGGTTGCGCCCGATAACCTCTGCATTTCTGCCTGTATTACGGGATTTAATAATCGGGGCGCGTTCGTCGAACTTGGGACCTTCGCTATCTAGATTAGGCTGTGGTCGGGGAGGGTAATAGGCAGCGGGATCTTTCTGAAAACTTATAAATGTATTGCGATTATCATTTTCAATGTTATCTCTAATCTTCTTCTTTTCTTCCTCCCAATGTGCCATAGCCTCACGGAATTTTTTACGATTCTCATTTTCTTGGTGTGCGGCATCAGTATATTTCTGTAGGTCGGCAGCGGCATCGCCTAAGGCTGTAATCAGGTTTTTACATTCAGAGATGGAATATTTACAGTTCTGATCAAAAACTCGTGCGAAATGTCCTTTAAACTCACGTTGGGCTATGCCAATATACCGCTGCCGTTCCGGAAGCTGTATTTCTAACTTTCTTTTTAAATACCTGAATATACTGAGCAGAATATCGGCATGATTAAAATCGAACTCAACATCACGTTCTAGAACGTGCATGTTGTCGTATTCGCCCATAGTTTATGTATCTTCCGTGATGCGTGGCTGGAAACTATGCTGAACCTAAGTGAAAGGTTGAAGCTCAACTTATGTTACCAGATGTGAACCCCCGATATGAGCACATCCTGTAGGGGTCTGAGGCGTTGCATAAGCCTGTCTAGTCATCTGGAATACTTGAGCCCCTCGAAAACTTTCGAGGGGCTCAAAACTCGCGCACTTCCATGCACATGGACCGCGAGAGTTCTGGTGCTAATCAATAACCGGGCGGATGGTCTCAACCGAGACGATACCACCGTGCTCGGCGGTTGAGACCTGCAGGACTACCGCATCCCCTGGCTCCATATAGGGGTCTTCGGTGGGAAGAATTTTCGCCGAACCCTTCATAAGGTGACCCTTAAGAGCCTTGAAAACCAACGGGAGCACGGGGCGATGCGTGCACAGCAGCGAAGGAACTTCCTTCACGAACAGCGATTCGGTCACTTTTGCCGTGCGTTTAGGATGCCCTGCCGCGCCGCTCTCTGAGAGGGACTTCTTCTCTTTGATCGCGATTGCATGGTCGTTCGCATAGGGCGCCACGGTCTGCATGCACCGCAGCCATGGAGACGAAAGCAAACGGGTGGGGGAGTATGCCTCCAGAAGGCGGCTATGCGCAAGCGCCTGGCGTTTACCGGTTCCCGCGAGCGGACGCTCGTCGTCGGCGGCAGTCCAGTTAGATCGTGGTTTTGCCTTGGCGTGCCGCATAATGACGACCGGGCGGGTGTGCAGAGTACCGGCTTTATGGTGAGCAACGAGCGCATCCAAAGGCTCGTGGTCGGTGCTGTTGCTCAAGAGCTTGCGTGCCTCTTTGGGGGTTACCCAGCGGATTTCATCAACTTCGCCTTCGTCAGCGCGGGGATGCTCACCCACGGGCAGCTGCGCGGCCCAGTAGAACACATCCTTGGGGCGCCCCGAGACCATATAGTTGGTGACCGCCAGCGGCACGCCGAGGGTTATTCTGAGGGTGACTTCTTCGCCTACCTCACGAATGGCGGTTTCAACGAGTGATTCGCCCGCATCCTGTTTGCCTTTGGGCCAAGACCAGTCGTTATAGCGGGGCCGATGAATCATGAGCACCTCAAGTTTTTCGCCGTGCAAGCGCCAGACGAGGGCACCTGCGGCAACGACTGGCGCTGTATTTTCGCGGGTGCGGGTGATGGCGAGTGAATTATCGTATACGTGGGCGGAATAGTACGTTGATTCGGTGGTCACGGGATCCTCTACGAGCTGGTAGTGATGATGCGGTGTACTCCCATTCTAGGGGAAAAATCTTCAGAGGCGTCACCGTCCCGTAACCTTGTGTTCACCTTCGTAGTAAAAATCCGAATGTTACGTGGCTTGGCACCCTGTGGAGCACAATTATGGGCATACAGTGTGGCTTTCAGACCGAAAATTCGCATAGTGCTACTTTTCGGTCTGAAAGCCACCTGCATACAGAAGTTACGGAAAGGGGGGGCACTAAATCTTGTCGTGGTTCTTCCGGGAGCGCGAGCGCAGGTAATAGGACTGCACATCGCGCAGCGGGTTGCCGTCGGCATCGGTATCGAAACGCTTCCACGTGCCGTCACCCGAGAGGTGCCAGGTGCGGGATTCATCGCTCATGTAGACCGTGAACATGTCGAGCAGGTACTTGATATGGCGAGGGTCTTTGACCCTTACGAGCGCCTCAATCCGGCGGTCGAGGTTGCGGTGCATCATATCGGCAGACCCGATATAGACGATGGGCTCGCCCGCATTCTCAAACGCGAAGATGCGCGAGTGCTCCAGGAAGCGCCCAAGTACCGAACGCACCCGGATATTCTCGCTGAGGCCAGGCACACCGGGGCGCAGGGCGCAAATACCGCGCACGACCACATCGACGGGAACTCCCGCCTGTGAGGCACGGTAGAGGGAATCGATAATCGCCTCGTCCACCATGGAGTTGCACTTGATCTGGATGCGCGCCTCCTTACCAGCCTTATGATTCTCAATTTCGCGGTTGATGCACTCGATGAGCCCGCTGCGCAGCGAACGCGGGGCAACCAGCAGCGACTTGTAGGTGGTTTTTGGCGCGTACCCGGAGAGCTGGTTGAATAGGCGCGAGACGTCCTCACAAATCTGCTCGTCACAGGTGATAATGCCGAGGTCTTCGTAGAACCGCGCGGTGGAAGGATGGTAGTTGCCGGTGCCGATGTGCGCGTAACGGCGCAGCTGGTTGCCTTCGCGGCGCACTACCAAGGAGAGCTTGCAGTGGGTTTTCAGTCCAACCAGACCGTAGACCACGTGCACGCCCGCGCGTTCGAGTTTGCGCGCCCAGGAGATATTAGCTTCCTCGTCGAACCGTGCCTTAATCTCAACGAGCGCGACAACCTGTTTGCCTGCCTCGGCGGCTTCGATCAGCGCATCGACAATGGGGGAGTCGCCGCTGGTACGGTAGAGGGTCTGCTTGATAGCCTGTACCTTCGGGTCGGCCGCCGCTTGCGCAAGAAACGCCTGCACACTGGTGGCGAAGGAATCGTAGGGGTGGTGCAGAAGCACATCGTGATCGCGGGTTGCGGCGAACACGTCCGCCTCTTTGGCGGTTTCGGCGGCGTTGAGCCAGCGGGAGGTATGCGCAATATGCTTGGGGTAGTGTAGGGCAGGACGGTTAGCGCGCACGATCGCGCCCATACCGCGCAGATCCAGTGGCGCAGGGAGCTTGTATACTTCGGAGTCGTCGATATTGAGCTCAGAAATGAGCAGGTCGAGGATCGTGGGGTTGATCGTATCTTCAACCTCAAGACGCACGGGCGGACCGAAACGGCGGCGCAGCAGCTCCTTTTCGAGGGCCTGCAGCAGGTTCTCGGCATCGTCCTCTTCAACCTCAAGATCTTCGTTACGGGTTACGCGGAAGACATGGTGCTCAACAACCTCCATGCCGGGGAAGAGCGTGTCAAGGTGCTCGGCAATGATAACCTCTAGCGGAATATAGCGGGATTCCTTGCCGGTCGTGTTGGCGGCGCGGGGACCATCCACCGAAATCATGCGGTCAAGCTGATCGGGCACCTTCACACGCGCGAAAAGTTCCTTTCCGGTCTGCGGGTTGCGCACCAGCACCGCAAGGTTCAGCGAAAGCCCCGAAATATAGGGGAAGGGGTGCGCCGGATCTACCGCGAGCGGTGTGAGAATCGGGAAAATATCGCGCAGGAATTCTTGGCGCAAACGGGTTTTAGCGTCTGCATCCAAGTCATCCCAGCCCACAATATGAATGTTCTGTTTTTTCAGCTCGGGAAGTATCTGCTCGTGGAATACCTGGGCGTGGCGCTTTTGTAGGCTGTGAGCGGCGGTCGAGATCGCCTCCATCTGTTCGTCAGGACTCAACCCTGCGGCGGAAGGTACCGCCAGTCCGGTAGCGATGCGGCGTTTGAGCCCCGCCACGCGCACCATAAAGAACTCGTCAAGGTTCGAGGCCACGATAGAAAGAAAATTCAGGCGCTCCAGCAGGTACAAATCAGGGTCTTCGGCGAGCTCCAGCACCCGGGAATTAAAATCGAGCCAGCTGCTTTCACGGTCGAGAAAACGCTCGGCGCCAAAATCGCCTTCGATATTGGGTAGATCGAGTTTTTCTCCCGCCTCAATGCGGTCGGCACGGGTATCGGCACGCTCAATCTTCGAGATATCGTTTCCGATGTGAATCAACCCGGTCATCGGTGCCGGTTCGGTATTCTTTTTGGTATGCGGGTGGGGTGCCACAGGCTATTCCTTACTATGTTGAGGGACTAAGTTTACGATGCGCCGCTCGTCATCGAGCACAACGCAGAAAGAACGTTCGGTACGGGTATGAGCCGGTAAAGAACCCGCGCCCCACCCCGAATAAACGCTAGATGCTGCCGGTCGAGATAACCGCTGTGGTAACAGCGGAGAGCACACCCGCATCCACACCGTTAGACGAACTCTTGCCGGACCCGCGTTCGGGGGCATACATGCGATCCACGGTCGCAACTGCGAACCCTAACGATTCATAGAGCTTCAACGCAGGGGCGTTATCGGCGTCCACATACAGTTCGATTGCATGCAGAGGCTCGCCGTTTTCGTCGGATGCAAGCGCCAAATACGCCAGGGCACGCAGGGTCACGGTGCGCCCCAGACCGCTACCCTGGGCGTTTGGACTGACCCCCACCACATAAATCTCACCCGCAGGCACCAGATCATCGAGCGGCTGCCCCGGCTCGGTCTGAGCGGTGGGAATTTTTGTCCACGTAAACGCCGCAATATTATGCGGATCTTCCCGCTTAGAGATGAGAAAGAACCCCTCCGGGCGGAACCAGTCGCTGCCGGTGCGCTCGCGTAAGTCCGCGAGAGTCAGGCGACCTTGTTCGGGGTGCTCGGCGAAGGCTTCCGCGTTAACGCGAAGCCAGGGGTTTTCGTCGGCGGGGGTGAAGGTGCGCAGCTCAAGCGAGTCGGGCAGGGTGCGCGCATCCGAGAGCTCGGCAAGATTCTCACGGGTTTGTTCGTCGAGCGGAAGTACCATTTTGTACAGCACGCGTACCGGGGTAAAACCTGCGGTTTCGGCGAGCTCATTGGCGGGACTCTCAATACCGGTGTCGGTTGCGCTTCCGTGTACCCAGAGGTTGTAGTTGGCGGCCTCGCTTCCTAGATCCTGAATAACGCGAGTGAAGAAGGCGGGACCGAGCCCCTGCCCGCGCATCTGCGGGTGAACGGCTGCCTCAAGTACACCGGGCTCGTCAGAGTCTTCGGGGGAGGGAACGGCAACGAGCACAGCCTGTAACTCGGAATTATCGGCGGCCGGAGTGAATGCGAAAACTTGCGGTTTAACCAGACTCTCACCGCGCACCGCTTTCGAGAGCTCCACCAGAGTTTGTTCGGAGAAAGCCGGGGTGCCGTCGTGCTTCTGTACGGCGCGTGCGAACTGCGTGAAATGCTCTAGAAGCTCAGCATTGAGGGGCATATTTTCGTAGTGCCCAGAGTCGAGGGTGAAGTTTTCGGGTGATGCCGCCATTCTCGCCTTCTTTCACATTGCCTACTGTTTAACTTTACCGGGTGAAAGCCTGCGTTTGAACCGGTTTGATGCAATAAGCGCAATCTTCGGCGCACCAGAAAAAGAAAAGTATTTCGCCGCGCCGTTAGTCTTCGGCAGAAGGATCATGATGGGTATTCTGCGCGTGGAACGAATACCCCACATTACGTACCGTGGTAATCATCTGTTCGTGCTCAGAACCGAGCTTTGAACGCAGTCGACGAACGTGTACATCGACCGTGCGCGTACCACCATAGTATGAATCGTAGCCCCAGACCTCCGAGAGTAGCTGCGCCCGCGAAAATACTCGCCCGGGATGCTGCGCCACAAACTTCAAAAGCTCAAATTCCTTGAAAGTCAGGTTGAGTGCTGCCCCGTTCAGATGCGCCGAATAGGTTTGTGCATCAATGACCAGATTGCCGATGCGGATAATCTGCTGGCTGCGATCATCCGTATCTTTGAGTTCGGGCGCCGTAACCAACAGGCGCAGGCGCGCATCCATTTCGGAGGGCGAAGCCTGGTCCAGCACAATATCGTCCACCTGCCACGAGGCGGAAACAGCCGCCATTCCGCCCTCGGTCAGGACAATCATGAGCGGGATAGTGATCCCCGCAGTCTTCAGAAGTTGGGCGGTATTGCGTGCTTTGAGCAGGTTTTGGCGCGCATCCAGAATAACAATATCGTGTTCCGTGCCGATAGTACTCAGGGGCGAATCGAGGGGAAGCTCAATCACACGGTGGCTGAGCAGGCTGAGGGCAGGAATGAGTTCTTGCGCTCGCGGCGCATCGCTCAGTAACGCAATGCGGTACATACACCCTCCTGAATCTGCAATCCTTACTCGCACGGTTTTGTACTATTTTACTCATGCCTTTGTGTGCTCTTCGGGCACAGTACCTTCAACGGAGCTAAAACACGCAGCAGCGGTGCGCGTTAAAGTTATTTTTACCCAGGAGAGAGCGCCGTGATCCGTGCTTTAGCTCAGCTATCTATGGTACTTTTAAGGCATGGACAACATCTTGTACTTAGAGATCTTCTTCATCTGTTTGATGGCTCTCATCTCGGTATGCATCGCCGTTGGTGCATACGCAGTACTTAAGGGTCTCTTCGCAGGGCAGAAGTAGAGCGTAAAATTTTTTGAGCCGAGGAAGGCTCACGGTGCCCCCGGTTAACGCTGAGGCACCCCGGCGGGGGTGCGCAGACAGTGCCGGGGGCTTTTGCATGCCCGGCTCTCGTGTATCCCAGCCTATGGCGAAATAGCCCACGTTTTGAACTGCTGGCCATAGAAAACCCCTAAAATAGAGGAATGGCAATTGAAATTCCAACCAACCTAACCCCTGAGCTCGTTCCCTTCGCGTGGCTTCTGGGTACCTGGGAAGGTACCGGAACCATGTGGTACGAAGGACAAGAGAACACCCCCTTCGGGCAGATTATTAACTTCACCCAAGACGGTCTGCCGTACCTTGAATACCGCGCCGAGTCTTTCCTGCTCGACGATAACGGGCAAAAGCTGCGTCCTATCACTATCGAAACCGGTTTTTGGCAGATCGACCGTCCTCTCACGGATGCTGACGGCGGGTTCGGGCTGGTACCCAAAGATATCGTCCCCGCTTTTGCCGATGCGGAATCGGTTGAAACTCTGCGCAACGAAGATGACGGGTTCAATCTGATCGCCACTATCGCGCACCCCGGCGGCATCAGCGAAAACTACGTAGGCATGATTAAGGGACCGGTTGTGCGCATGCAGACCGGTAACCTGCTGCGCGACGAAATATCGCACGACTACGCCGGATCCGTGCGCCTGTGGGGGCTGGTGAACGGCAACCTCATGTGGGATTGGGAAATCGCCGATCAGGAAGGCAACCTGCATAAGCACGCCTCGGCGGAGCTGCGGAAAACCTCATCCATGACCGGCGATTCGTTGGGCACAGGCATGTTCGGTTCCCTCGACGACGGCGCAGAAGAAGGCTCCGCCGAAAACTAGGACTACTCCACGCAGAGTAAAGCCCGCATACCCGCCATTCCGCTGCGGTGTGCGGGTTTTGCAGACCGTCTGGCCTCCACTCACGATAAAAACAGCACGAGAGGAACATCATGAGCACCGCCGAAAATACCGCCGCCGATGCGCCCGAATACACCCCCACACTCAGCCCCCTTCTGCAGGTACACGGTGCCTTCGCCGCAGACGGTCCGGATGCGGGCATCGCGGCGCACTACGGCAATCCCCTGGCCGAACAGCGCGCCCTAGCCCGCGACCGTGGAGCCACAACGGGGGAACCCGTGGTTGTGGACCGTTCCTCTCTCGGCGTCGTGCGGGTCTCGGGGCCCGACCGCGCCAGCTGGCTCACCTCCCTCGCATCCCAGATTTTGACCGACATGAACCCGGGGGACAGCCGCGAATTTTTACTACTCTCCCCGCAGGGACGCATCGAATATGCACCCGCCGCCGTCGAGGACGGGCAGGCGCTCTGGCTTATTGTCGAGGGTAACCAGGCAGAACCGCTCACCGACTACCTGAACCGCATGAAGTTCATGCTTCGCGTCGATATTGAGAATATGAGCGGAGAGTATGCCGTCATTGAGACCGCCCGAAACCCGCGCGGGGAACAGGGCGCTATCCATCCGGGCTTTGAGGATGCACTGATCTGGCGCGACCCGTGGACGGCACTTGTCGAAGGCGGCTACCATTACAGCGCCACGCCTGATGCCCATCCAGGTGCCGACTACGAACGGTACCTGAGCATTATTCCCCGTGATAAGCTCACCACTCTCACGGAAGGCGCTCAGCTGGCGGGTGTCTGGGCGGCGGAGGCGCTGCGCATCGAAGCCTGGCGCCCGCGCGCAGGTACCGAAATCGACAATAAAACCATTCCGCAAGAGCTGGACTACACCCGCACCGCCGTGCACTTCGAGAAGGGGTGCTATAAGGGACAAGAAACCGTCGCGCGTGTGCACAACCTGGGGCATCCACCGCGCCGCCTGGTCTTTCTCGACCTTGACGGCTCTGAGCACACCCTGCCCGCAGCGGGCAGCGAACTCTTCGTAGAGGGCAAGCCCCGTGCGGTGGGGCGCATAACCTCGGTGGCGCTGCATCACGAGGCGGGCCCCATAGCGCTCGCCGTCATCAAGCGGGCCGTGGACCCTGCGGCACCTCTGCGTGCGGTAGCTACCGGTGAGGCTTCAACCGATGAATCTTCAGCCTCTGCGACCGAATATGCCGCAGCACAGACCCTCATCGTCTCTCCCGAGGCTGGTGAAATCGCCCGCAAATCCCTTGCGGGGCAAGACTTCCTCAAGCGCTAACGAACATGCGAGCATAGAAAACGCGGGTGCCCGGCCAGAAACACTCTGACCGGGCACCCGCTGCGTTCTGTCTGTGATAGGCGGACTACCGCCGAACCCTTAGCGGCCGAAGAGAACCGCAGCCTCGTCCCAGCGCTCGCGAGGTACCGCCTTGAGACCGTCCAGAGCTTCTTCAAGAGGTACGTACTTGATTTCGGTGCCCTGAACCGAGACCATCATGCCCCACTTCTTTTCGTGCACCATATCGACGGCGCCCATACCCAGACGGGTTGCCAGCACGCGGTCGTAGCCGGTGGGTGCGCCGCCGCGCTGAATATGGCCCAGAATAGTGTTGCGGGTTTCGATGCCGGTGCGTTCCTCAATCTCTTGGGTTAGGTATTCACCGATACCGCCCAGGCGGGGGCGACCGTCCTTTTCCGTGCCCTTATTGGCTAGAACCTCGTCAAAGCCTTCAGGAATGAAGCCCTCGGCAACTACGACAAGCGGGGAACGGCCACGGTCGTGTACTTCTTTCACCCAGTGGCAGATCTCGTCCATTGAAACCTTGACTTCGGGAATCAGAATAGCGTGTGCGCCCGCAGCCATGCCGGAGTGCAGTGCGATCCAGCCTACGTGGCGGCCCATGACTTCAGCGACCATGCAGCGGTGATGCGATTCGCCGGTGGTACGAATGCGGTCCATAGCCTCGGTCGCAATAGAAACAGCGGTGTCAAAACCGAAAGTGTAGTCGGTGGCGCGCAGATCGTTATCAATGGTCTTGGGAACACCGATGACGGGCAGACCCGCATCCGCCAGACGCTTGGCACCGGCAAGAGTGCCTTCACCGCCGATGGCGATAATGGCGTCAATCCCGTGGCGTTCCATCATAATTTCGATATTTTCGGGTCCGCCGTTAGGTCCATCAAAGGGGTTGGTGCGCGAGGTACCGATAATAGTGCCGCCGCGGGACGCCAAACCGCGTACCTTCTGCCGCGGAAGGTCCATGAAGTCGCCTTCGACTACGCCACGCCACCCGTCACGAAAACCGACGAATTCGTAGCCGTACTTCTTGACACCGTTGAGAACTGCGCCGCGGATAACGGCGTTGAGACCGGGGCAGTCGCCTCCGGAGGTAAGCAGACCGATTTTCATGATGGCTCCTTATGTCTGCGCGTGTTGGGTGTTCTGCGCGTGGGTAAAAATATGGTCTCCGCCAGCGTCGTGCAATGGATGCGCGAGCTCGGGAGACCATCCTCTTAGATACTATTTTAGCCGCGTTTGGGTTATGTGGGTAGCTGTGGAATTACTTGTGTTTTGCCACGAAACGGCATTAAAGTTCAGGTTTTAAATACTCAAAGCGCGGAAAAGCGTCTTATCGGGAGAGAACCATATGTGCGGTGGTAGCTCAATGCTGCCGAGAGTGCGTGTGGTATCTGGGGTGTAACCCAGAAAAGCAAGACATTAGGCAAGAAAGCCATTTCTCTGTTCGCTCCATGGGATAACCAAAGCTCGGGTAATAATCTCGATCGTGAGAAAACGTTCGGTAAAAGCCTTGAGCTCCTCACCCCGAACCTACAATGCATATGCGAAGCACCCGCCGGACTTTGCGTACACGTCAGAACGGGTGCCTCATGCATGAGATGTATGCGGTGCGATCAGAAGTGCTTAACTACTCTCTTGAGGACCGCAAAAACGCCTAGGTTTAGCGTGCGGAACCGAGTAGCTTCTGCAGACGAGAGATACCCTCCATTAGGTCTTCATCGCTCAGCGCATAGGAAAGGCGCAGATAGCCGCTAGGGCCGAAAGCCTCACCGGGAACCACCGCAACCTCCGCCTCTTCGAGGATGAGCTCGGCGAGCTCGGCAGAAGTCTGGGGGTGTTTGCCCGCAATTTCTTTGCCAAGAAGCCCGCGCACATCCGGGTAGGCGTAGAAGGCGCCCTTGGGGCTAGGGCAGTGAACCCCATCGATCGCGTTTAGTCCGTCTACAATTTTGGTGCGGCGGCGGTTGAACGCGGCATGCATTTCCTCAACGTCATTCTGGGATCCGGTGAGAGCCTCCAGAGCCGCACGTTGCGCGATATTGTTCACGTTCGAGGTCAGGTGTGACTGAAGGTTGGAAGCTGCCTTAACTACATCTTCGGGCCCGATAAGCCAGCCCACGCGCCAGCCGGTCATAGCGTAGGTTTTCGCCACGCCGTTGAGAATAACGCAGGTATCGGCAAGTTCGGGAACAACCTTGAGTATAGAAACGGAATCCATGCCGTCGTAGGTCAGGTGTTCGTAAATTTCATCGGTCAGCACAAAGACGCCTTTTTCAAGCGCCCACTGGCCGATCGCACGAGTCTCCTCCTCGGTGTACACCGCGCCGGTGGGGTTAGAAGGCGAGACAAAGATGAGCGCTTTCGTCGCTGGGGTGTATGCCGCCTCCAGCTGTTCGACGGTGACCTTATAGTCCTGGTCGCTTCCGGCAAAAACCTCGATCGGGTTGCCGCCAGCCAAACGGATGCACTCGGGGTAGGTTGTCCAGTACGGGGCGGGGATCAGAACATCGTCGCCGTCATCGATCACGGTAGCGAAAGCTTCATAGACCGCCTGCTTACCACCGTTTGTAATAAGTACCTGAGAAGGATCGACCTTAACGCCGGAATCACGCAGGGTTTTATCCGCGATAGCCTGTTTGAGCTCGGGCAGACCCGATGCGGGGGAGTAGCGGAAGTTTTTAGGATCATTGAGGGCTTCGCGGGCAGCATCAACAATATGTGCGGGCGTGGGAAAATCGGGTTCACCGGCACCGAAACCAATTACGGGACGTCCGGCTGCCTTGAGTGCTTTAGCTTTGGAATCGACGATAAGGGTTGCTGAGGGTGCAATTGCGCCGATACGGCTGGATATGCGCGCCATATGTGAATGTACTCGCTTTCATAGTTATTCCGCCGTGCGCCTTCGAGAGGGCTCTACGCGGCAGGCGGAATCGTGAAGTATCTCTCCTAAAGTGAAACTCGGCGGTGCGTGTGTGAGGCACGTCGAGCCCTTTTTATAAGCATAGAGAACATTGAGGGGATGGAGAAAGTGTATATGCAAGATTTTTTAAGTGCGAAGCCCGAAAAGCACAAAATATTGCCTCCAATACTGTGTAGAAAGTTGCCAAAGACGCGAGGCTTAGGATAGAGTTATCTCAGCACCCCATGAGGGTGTTTTAGTTTGCCTCCTCGTGGGCCCACGGCTACGAGGCATTCGAGGATGTAAACACGTGGAGTAATCCACAACCAACGAAGTTTATGCTTCGAAGGGCGGTGGCTCAATTGGTAGAGCAGCGGTCTCCAAAACCGCAGGTTGCAGGTTCGAGTCCTGTCCGCCCTGCTAGTGCCTCAATGAAGTGTTCTGGCATCGTATAGGATGCGCAACTAGACGTAGAAAGGGGCAGCGAAAATGGCTAAAACTGCCACTGTGAAGACCACAGATACAGATATTTCTGATGACGTTCAACCTGGCGTCTTTGGTCGTATGTTCCGTTTCCTCCGCGAAGTTATCTCGGAGTTGAAAAAGGTTACCACCCCCACTCGCAAAGAACTCGCCATTTACTTCTTCGGCGTTCTTTTCTTTGTTGTTTTCATGATTTTGTTCATTTCGGGGCTTGACTGGGTTTTCGGTCAGGGATCCTTCTGGGTGTTCGGTAACGGAACTCTGTCACCTAATCAAGGCGGGCGATAGTCTTCATAAGGCGCATCCGCGCTTATACCCGTACTATTTATCGAGCCCCCGGTGCGGGGTTAGATTCACGATGTAAAGAAAGTAGGAGCGACGTGTCCGAACAGGAACAGGTACCCGAACTTGAAGAGACTGAGTCAGTCGAGGCTGCGGTTGATGCCGAGTCTGTTGAGGCAGAAACCGCCGATGCGCCTGTCGCTGCCGAGAACGCATCTGATGAGAGCGCTGTAAGCCCTCTCGAAGAGTTCAAAGCGAAGCTGCGCCGCCAGATTGGTGACTGGTACGTGGTGCACACCTACTCGGGTTACGAGAACAAGGTGAAGACCGGTATCGAGACCCGCATCCAGAACCTTGAGGCCGAGGACGAAATTTTCGAGGTTCAGGTTCCGATGGAAACCGTCGTCGAATACAAGAACACGGTCAAGAAGACTATTCGCCGCGTGCGTGTGCCCGGTTATGTGCTGGTGCGTATGGATCTGACCGACCACTCGTGGGGCGTGGTGCGCCACACTCCCGGTGTGACCGGTTTCGTGGGTCAGGATGCGTACAACCCGGTGCCGCTGCGCATGGATGAAGTTTTCGACATGCTCCTGCCCGTGTTCGAGGAAGAGCAACAGAGTAAGGGGCTTCCGACCCCGCAGCCCGTGGTGGAATCCGATTACACGGTGGGCGAGAACGTGCGCGTGAAGTCCGGCCCGTTCGAGGGTATGGATGCTACTATTTCCGAAATCAAGCCGGAGTCGCAGCAGGTCGTAACCCTGATCTCGGTCTTCGAGCGCGATACCCCGGTGACCCTGGAATTCAACCAGATCGAAAAGATCTAATCTTTCATTTTTCACCATAGAAAGGCTCTTTATTCAATATAAAGAGCCTTTCTTATATTTAAGAGAACTCTAAAAGTTTAGGATACTCACCGAATAAACGTTACATATCAGCATGATAAATTCCTTGCATCTGGACGGGTGAAATGGCAGGGTGGGTAGTGTCTGCCATAGAGAATACTCCCGCCTTGAAAATCGCTCGCCATGTGAGCGGACAGAGATAAGGAGAAATAGATGAGTTATGAGCTTTTGACGAACCGTAAGACCGAAAATCGTCATAAAAATTACCGCAAGGTCGACGATATTTTCTTCCTTGTTGTTCACTGGTGGGACGATAAAAAAGGATTGTCTTTTGATAGCAATGTGAATTTTTTGTGCAAAAATAACAATAAAGTTTCCGCACACTATGTTTCGGAGGGCGGTCGCGTAGCGCAGATCGCAGAAAACGAGGATGTAGCGCTTCATGCGGGTAACTGGAATATGAACGTTGCCTCAATCGGAGTTGAGAACCGTCCTGAGGCCGACTCCGATGACTTTGCAACCCTTGCCGAACTTATCGTAGATATTGAAACCAAGATTGGGCATACGCTCTATATCATCGGGCACCGGGATGTCGTCAGCAGGTTATGCCCCGGCGTGTACTATCCTCGCATTCCAGAGTTGATTAATCGTGTAAATACCATCAAGTCTCAGCGCGGAAACGCTCCTGCTCCTTTGACCGAAGAACAACGTGCGGATATGCTTTCTCGGCTGCAGAACATTAAGAATAACCCCGGGTAGCTGTTATCGTGAGCGGTGGTGGAAGCACCATTTTCCAGTTCACCGTGCTTTAGCCGTAACTTCATGAGCAGCTGATTAGCTCATAGACACGAAGGTGTACCGCTGTCCGCAAAACGGTACACCTTCGAGGTCTGTGATAACCAAGAGCTTTCCTGAACCTGCGTGCACTCCAAGCTAATCAGGTCAGGTGTGTACTTCGCCTCTGCACCCTAGAGAGCGAGCCGTCAGCTAAAAGGCTCGTCGCAAGAAATTCCAGTGGATTTAAAGCTGCTTTAACGCTAGAATATTCGTTTGTGTATGCGCATGCTCACGCTTTCATGCGCCCGCACGGGTGACCGCGCCACGGTCACCGTCTGCTGGCGTACGCTCCTGTACGTCAGTTTCCCAGCTAAGAAAAGGACCCTAACATTGGCTCCCAAGAAGAAGGTCACCGGCCTTATTAAGCTGCAGATCCAGGCAGGCGCCGCTAACCCGGCTCCGCCCGTCGGCCCGGCACTGGGCTCGCACGGCGTGAACATCATGGAGTTCTGCAAGGCATACAACGCTGCTACCGAATCGCAGCGCGGTAACGTGATCCCCGTTGAAATTACCGTATACGAGGATCGTTCCTTCACCTTTATCACGAAGACCCCTCCAGCTGCTGAGCTTATCAAGAAGGCTGCTGGCGTTGCTAAGGGCTCGGCTGTTCCCCACACCACGAAGGTTGGTTCTATTACCGAGGCTCAGGCACGCGAAATTGCTGAGACCAAGATGCCCGACCTGAACGCGAACGACCTAGACGCCGCAACTAAGATCGTTGCCGGTACCGCTCGTTCCATGGGTATTACCGTCGAGTAATTAAGCCGTTTTCGGCACCGCGGTTTTCCGCATTTTAACTTGTAAATGCCCACGTTTGGGCGTGGGATGTGGCAGAGTCGAGCGCGGCTCACGAGACCACAACTGCATAAGGAGATAAGCAGATGGCAAAGCGCAGCAAGGCGTACAAGGCGGCTGAAGCCAAGATTGAAGAGGGCAAACTATACACCCCCGCTGAGGCAGTAGCCTTGGCGAAGGAGACTTCCTCCGCTAAAACTGATTCAACCGTTGAGGTAGCTCTGCGCCTCTCGGTTGACCCCCGTAAAGCCGATCAGATGGTTCGCGGCACCGTGAACCTTCCCCACGGCACCGGTAAGACTGCTCGCGTGGTTGTTATCGCAGCTGGCGATAAGGCAGCCGCAGCTGAGGCAGCGGGTGCTGACTTCGTGGGTTCGGACGAACTGATCGCTAAGATCGCTGGCGGCTGGACCGACTTCGATGCGGCAGTTGCAACCCCCGATATGATGGGCAAAGTTGGTCGCCTGGGTAAGGTTCTGGGTCCCCGTAACCTCATGCCGAACCCCAAGACCGGCACCGTGACCATGGACGTTGCGAAGGCTGTTGCAGACATCAAGGGTGGCAAGATCGACTTCCGCGTTGACCGCAACTCGAACCTGCACTTCATTATCGGCAAGGCATCCTTCTCCGCCGAGCAGCTGGAAGAGAACTTCAACACCGCTCTGGAAGAGATCAACCGTTTGAAGCCTTCCTCGGCTAAAGGACGCTACATCTCGAAGGCTACCGTTGCGACCACCTTCGGCCCCGGCATTCCGGTTGATCCCGCATCCGTAGTTTCGGCTGCAGCCTAAGGTTGGGATTCTAGGAAGCCTGTGGGCTTCTCAGATGTGAAAGAACCCGCCGCCCATGCGTACTGCACGCACGGGCAGCGGGTTTTCTTTATTCTGGCACCATATCCCACAAGATTTGTAGAAGAACCACCCAGCCTGAAGCAGGCTTAGAGGAACACGCTTCCGATCCATATTTCCGCTCCCATGGTATTTCCCAGCGGTTCTGCCGACATATCTATTCTGGATGAAGCCGCCGGGAATAAACGGAGCTTCTTTCCCCTTATGTGTCGTGGCGTTAAAACGCTGACACACGATCTTCGCATCGCTCTCGAAGGGGCGAGCGCCGCCGTATACTGTGCATATAACCCGGGAGGATTACATGAGTACTGCCGCCGCGCATCCCGTACCTTTGGGTACGCCCACCACCACAAAA
This sequence comes from Rothia sp. HMSC058E10, assembly GCF_001809415.1. Lineage (NCBI taxonomy): Bacteria > Bacillati > Actinomycetota > Actinomycetes > Micrococcales > Micrococcaceae > Rothia > Rothia sp. HMSC058E10. Next base: position 21,963 of record NZ_KV797609.1, read on the forward strand.
CCGTTCCCTATTCCGACGAGCTATTTTTCGGTAGCGCTGGGAACGAGTGCGCTGGGGTTGTCGTGGCGGTACGGTGCCACCGCACACCTGGTACCGTCCTGGGTGGGGGAGAGTATACTGGCGCTCGCCTCGGCAACCTGGCTGGCGCTGATCGCGGCGTTTGCCGTCAAACTTATAACCCGTCGCGATGCGCTCCAGAACGAACTTCGCGACCTCGTGATGTGCTGCTTTCTGGCGCTGGTTCCGGTCACCACCATTGAGGTCGGGATATCCGCGTACCCCTATGCGGCACCGCTCGGGTATGCATTGATTCTTATCGGTGTGCTGGGGCAGCTGGCATTTTCGATGTACCGCACCGCCGGACTCTGGCGTGGAACGCATACAGTTGCGGCGACAACCCCGGTCATCTACCTACCAACGGTGGCCGCGAACTTTGCCTCCGCGTCCGGGTTAGGGGCGTTGGGGCACCGCGACTGGGCGATGCTGTTCTTCGGTATGGGTCTTCTCTCGTGGTTTAGCGTGGAGGCCGCAATCCTGGGCCGCCTGCGCACCGAACCTGCGTTGGATCCTGCAGTACGCGGCATTATAGGGGTTCAGCTGGCCCCTCCGTTTGTGGGCGGTAATGCCTATCTGGCAGCTAATGGCGGGCACGTGGACTGGGTTTTCCTAGTGCTCACGGGTTACGGTGTGCTTCAGCTGCTGTTCCTGCTTCGCTTAGTGCCGTGGATTCTCAAAGCCGGGTACACCATGAGCCTGTGGGGATTCTCCTTCGGGCTGGGTGCTATGGCGGGCGCCGGAATGCACCTGGTCGCGGTTTCTCAGCTCGTGCAGCTTGGCTGGGCGCTGTGGATTCTTGGCACCGCACTGATCGCGGTGCTTTGGCTCGGGATGCTGATGCTGGCAATACGCGGCAGGCTTTTAGTGCGGTAGCTTCATCGAATACAGATCGTCAGGAACGTGCGGGCCGTGGCGCTGCTTTTCGGGTAGAATGTCGGGACGTCATAATAGAAGCATGACAACTCAAGGTTCAACACCTCAGCCTTCCTCAACGACGACTCACGAGGGGCTTCAGATTCGTGGTGTCGCGAAGAGTTTTGGGACGGATACTCATGTTCTGCGTGAGATCGACCTTGAGGTGGAGCCGGGCGAGATGGTGTCGCTGGTGGGTGCATCCGGAACCGGTAAATCTACGCTTTTGCGCATTATTGCGGGGCTTGAGGAAGCCAACGCCGGGCGCATTACCTATGCGGGTCAGCCGTTGAGCGCCGGGCAGGTAGGGTTCGTTTTTCAGCACCCGATTCTGTACCCGCATCTGTCGGTTCGTAAGAATATTCTTTTTCCAACTACCCTGCGCGGCTACCGCCAAAAGGCCGATAAAAATTACTATACGGATCTTATGGATGCGCTCCAGATTGGCGAGCTTCAGCGCCGCAAACCCCAGGAACTCTCAGGCGGGCAGGCGCAGCGTGTGGGTATTGCGCGCGCCCTCATTCGCAAAGCACCTGTAATCCTTTTCGATGAGCCGCTGGCGAGTGTTGATGAGGAACTGAGCGCAAGTATTCGGGCGGATATTGCGCGTCTGCACGCTGAGTACAAGTTCACGGGGCTGTACGTGACACATGATCAGAATGAGGCACTGCAGCTTGGGCAGCGCGTGGCGGTCATGGATGCCGGGTACCTGGTGCAGGTCGATACCCCCGAGCATTTGCTGGCAAATCCGCATACGCTGCAGGCGGCGCGGCTGACAGCATCGCCAGCCCTGAACGAACTGACTCTCACGGAAGGGCAGCATCTTCCGGAAGGGGCTTCGCTCTATGTGCGTGCAACCTCGCTGCGGCGTGTAGAGGGCATTGTTGAGAATCCCGCAGAGAATACGATACCGGTGCAGGTTCAGGGGGTACTCCCGCAGGTGGGCGGCACACTCTACCGTGCTGTAACGCAGGCAGAGGTGACTTTATATGCCGCGTCGCATGACGGTTCGGCGCGAGTCCCTCTGCAGGTTCCCGGTGGGCAGCCCCTCGAATTTTTTGAGCCGGATGCGCTCGCCCTGCCCGTCCTTACATCGGGAGGGCAGGTACAGGTTCAGGTTCCTCCGCATCATTGTTTTATCTTTGCCGACGGCATGCGGCACTATCTATGAGACACTAGGAAATTGTTAGACTTGTATATAGTTTGAGGATTCTAGAAGATGATCTCCGATGCCACGTTGCCCCACCGAGTAACAATGCGGTATCTGATTCGCATGGCGAATACGGGGGAACGTCCAGTGCTTTGCAGATGCGATGATGAGCAGGAATACTGGTGCAAAAGTTTTGAGCTAAGTATCAACGAGGATACGGTGGTGAATGAAATCGTTTCTGCCGAAGTTGGTCGAGCTATTGGTGCTCCCGTGTGTGAGTGGGCAATAGTCAATCCTGAAGAATTTGCGGGGACATCATTTGAGGGTAAGGAAATATCGGATGCACCGCTTTTTGGATCGCGTGTGGTTCAGACTGCACAAGAGAAGGATACTCTGGATCATTTGAACCGTGACGGTAACCAAGAACGTATTCCTAGGCTGGTTGCTCTCTGGTATCTTTGCAATGCCGTGGATATACAGGTGTTGTATAAGCAGGAGAATGATTTCCAGATATTTTCTTTTGACCACGGCTACTGGTTCGATTCACAGGAGCCGCCAGGACGTCAACTTATCAGTTTTCATCAGTTAGCTGGAAGGACCGAAATACCTGCAATCCCGGGGCATATCAAAAAAGATAACTGGCAGGCAGCCATCAACGCGGTGGACGCGTTAGAATATTCAGACCTACATCATATTATTGACATGATTCCGTCTGAATGGAATCAGTCAAAGCAAGGTATGGACGAAATACTTCGCTATGTGCTGGGGCGAAAAGGCTACACGATAGAACGTCTCACGCACCACATGAATCAGACGAGCCACTGAGAGGAGGAGAGAAAGACTGATGCTGTATCGCTACTGGACTGTTCGGTATGTTCCCGACGCCGTGCGCCCCGATACGGTCGGTGTCGGTGTGATCGTCGCCGATGAACAGAACACTGATTCTGCAAGCAGGTTCGTGACCAAGGTTTCCGATATTCCGAATATCGGCGGACCACGCAAAGAATTTCTGGCCTCTCTCAACGGTTTGAAGGAAGATCTGAAGTTAAGATCAGCGACTCAGTCGGATTTGGACCCCACTTCGACCGTGAGCGGGTTCGTGGAACGCGCTCGCAGGCAGGGGCACGGTATTCTTCAGATTGACCCGGCTCGTCCAGCTGCTGGTATTTCTGCACAAGCTATTGCAGATGACCTATATCGGCGGATAATTGATCGTTCACATGAGGCTCGTGCGCAAAACCTTACTCGTGTGCGCGGTATCGTTCGTGAAGAATATGAAAATTCAGTTATTATCGACCAATATCTTCAGAAGAAGCCAAAAATAGATATTCTTGGGGATTCTGCAACTGTTGACTTGGCGGTACTAGGAGAAAACTACACTGAACTCAGCAGCGCTTTCTCATTCTTGGCTGCCCCCAGCGCAGAGTTCCGCAACCGCCTCAAAGCTTTTATTGCTGATATGAATGAGGTCCGTGAAGGTAACGTGTCGGTTTTGCAGGGAGCTGATAAGAAGATGCTTCACCTTTCTGAAGATACCCCTGTGATTGGGTATTTTGAAGAGCCTCAGGGAAAGGAACAGGGCAGACTCTTTGAGTCGATGCTCAAACGCTGGGACCAAATAGGGGTTAAACCTCTATCCGTGGACCAAGCACACGAACACGTCCTAGATGTAGAGCGTAAACTCCAAAAGGTATAAGCCTCTCCTGTGCCTACGTGGCTCTCACATAGATAGTCAGGTGATTCTTACAGAGGCGGCAACGGACTGCACCCGGGCAATAGGGTTTAACTTGCTTTTGCCGATTTAACCTGTCATGATGATTAGACCAAAGACCGCCGGTCTAGGGCTGTATGCTGTGCAAATTTCGGTATTTTACCGTCATGAAATGCAGCATAATCTCTGATAAGAGCAGATTTCCTGTCGGGAAATCGCCGCCCGCGCAGGTGCCCGATGTGACAGTTTCATCCTACGTGGATGCATTTCCATGCTGTCTGCCTCGTACGTCTGCGCGTCGGGGCATTTTTTATTGCCTCAAACACTGCACTTATTCGGCGACCTTACAAGAATCGGAAGAAGGAACTACCATGGCGACTCAGGAAAAGATCGCTGCAGTATCCGAGCTGAGGGAACTCTTCGAAGCCTCGAACGCAGTCATCCTGACCGAATACCGCGGTCTCACGGTGGCACAGCTCAAGGAGCTGCGCCGCGCACTCGGTGCTGAGACCGAATACGCCGTGGTGAAGAACACGCTTGCTGCTATTGCAGCAAAGGAAGTTGGCATCAACTCGTTTGAGGGTCAGCTTCAGGGTCCTTCCGCGCTGGCATTCATCAAGGGTGACCTCGTTGATGCTGCTAAGGGACTGCGTGACTTTGCCAAGGCAAACCCCCAGCTTATCGTGAAGACCGGTTACTACGAGGGTGAAACCCTGACCGAGGACGATGTGAAGCGCTACGCTGACCTCGAATCTCGCGAGGTTCTGCTGTCCAAGGTTGCCGGTGGCGCAAAGGCTGCTATTGCCCGCGTTGCCCAGGCCGTGGATGCACTGCGCGTCAAGCTGGAAGAGCAGGAAGGCGCAGCCCCCGCTGCAGCCGAGGAGGCTTCGGAGGAAGCATAAGCTCCCCGCACCTCACCGCGTGAAAACGCACCAAAACTTCAACCCGCCCGCCCGGGCAGGGTACTAATAAACCAGACCGCGGGCAAGACCCGCACCTGATAGTGAAGGAGCCACACATGGCTAAGCTGTCCATCGAAGAACTCATTGCAGCTTTCAAGGAACTGTCCCTCGTAGAGGTTTCTGAGTTCGTTAAGGCATTTGAGGAAGAGTTCGACGTTACCGCTGCAGCTCCCGTTGCAGTTGTAGCAGGCGGCGCTGGCGGCGGCGGCGACGCTGCTGAAGAGAAGTCCGAATTCGACGTTATCCTCGAATCCGCTGGCGACAAGAAGATCGCCGTGATCAAGGAAGTTCGTGCCCTGACCTCCCTCGGCCTGAAGGAAGCAAAGGACCTCGTTGACGGCGCACCCAAGCCCGTCCTTGAAGGCGCTTCCAAGGAAGACGCTGAGAAGGCTAAGGAGCAGCTTGAGGGCGCAGGCGCAACCGTTACCCTCAAGTAATCGATTTCTTCTCGATTCTTATTACGCTGGGCGGCGCATCCACTACGGATGCGCCGCCCAGCGGCTTTTAATCCTTAAACACGAAACGTGTTGTTCTTACAATACGCAGGAAGGAATCTAACCCCGGAGAAACCTTTAAGCTGTACGCCAGCTGTGGCGATGCTGAGTCTGCCTGTACATCAGACGATAAAAGGCACACGACCCTAGGGAGGGCGCTCATGGGCTGGTATGATAACGCTTGAACCCCCACTCAGAGGTATATTGCCAACAGTCGGGGGAGCAGAGCACAGATATCTGAGAGTTGGAAAGATCGAGACCATGAGCCCGAAGAAAACCAAGACCTCAAAGAAGGCATCGAAAGCACGCCCCGAACGAGACCTAGCCCTTGAGGCACAAGACGTTCTGGATACCTTCGGCGCTGCTGTTCGATCTGACCGCGACTATCCGGCGCTGCATTTAGCGCCTCCGGTAGGAAGACTGAATGACCCCAACGGACTGGTCTATGATGGGCACAACTACCACGCCTTCTACCAGTACTCGCCACTTCACCCCGAACGCAAAGTGTACTGGCGCCACGCCGTGAGTACCAACCTCGTAGATTGGAAAGACGTGGGGACCGCTCTGGTCCCGAATACCCGCTACGACTCCCACGGATGCTACTCGGGTTCGGGTATTCGCGTGAAAGGCGGTTTCGAGTTCTTCTACACGGGCAACGTCAAAGACTCCAAGAATAAGCGTGAAGTCTACCAGATTCTTGCCACCGCTGGGAAGGATGGGAACCCCGTTCGCCAGCTTCCGCCGCTTATTTCTGGTCCTCACGATGGTTATACTGCTCATTATCGTGACCCTCACGTATTTGAGCGTGATGGAAAATGGTGGATGGTCATCGGAGCGCAGCGCAAAGATAAGACCGGTGCCGTGGTCGTGTATACCTCGAAAGATCGCCGCGACTGGAAATTCAAGGGCGAGCTGGGTATCAAGGCTAAAGAGCTTGAGAAATGCTACATGTTCGAGTGCCCCTCTCTGCTGCAGCTGCGTGACGAAGTCACCGGCGAGATACGGGATGTGCTCATCTTTAGCCCGCAGGGTTTAAAACCGATGGGGGAGAAGTACCTCAACATCTACCAGAGCGGTTATATTGTGGGTGAGTTCAGCCCTAAAACCCTCAAATTCAAGGTAGAAACCCCTTTTACTGAGCTGGATGCGGGCTTCGAATTCTACGCCCCGCAGACTATCTCGGGCACCGGAACCTCAGCGGCTCAGGATGCTCCCCACGAGGAGACCGTGATGATCGCCTGGTTCGGCAATGCCGAGCAGGACGACCAGCCGTCCTGGTCGAAACGCTGGGTGCATATGATGACCTTCCCCCGCGAACTGCACTTGCGCGATGGTAAGCTCTATCAGCATCCTGTGCCTCAGCTTGACGATGCCATGCCGCTTCAGCCAATTGAGCCAGACGAGAAAGGTAGGCTCAAAGAACTTAAGGACGCACGCGTCTTCCGCCTGCGCGGTCGCGTGAACGTTGCCGATGAGCGCGTGAAAATCAAGATTAAGGATACGCACGGCGTGGCGCTGAGTATCGTACTGGATCAGGATTTCGTGCAGATGGATCGCGGCGGAACCCGCTACACCGAGGGAGGTAGCCTACGCCGCCGCACCCTCAAACGTGCTAAGACCCGCCAGTTCGAGCTGCTCGTCGATGGCTCGGCCGCCGAACTCTTCGTAGGCGGTAAGCTTGCGGCTTCGCTGGGTGCAGAGGTATTTAGCGCCCGCACCTTCTTCAAGGGTGAGAAACGCCGCGTTCGCCTGACCGGCGGGAAGGTTCTTTCGCTGGAGTATGCCCGAAAAAACTAGACCCATCAGGAAGTTTCATAAGTAGAAAAATATATCGTGCAGGAGCCTGGGATTTCATGGTCCCGGGCTCCTATCATCGGGTATACTGCATACTAACATGTCAAGCGATTGACATATCACAAAACGGTGATTTTTCACCGCCTTTAACACAGACAGCACCTCGGGGTGCCAATCCAAAGGAGAGTAGCGTGGACCACAAATCAGTGGCAGAGCGCGTGCTGCAGGATGTCGGAGGCGTGGACAACATCCGCGCGGCGGCTGCGGCGGCTCCTTTTGGGCTGCTAGCACTTTACTCCTGCGATCATCCTCAAAGCAAAGGTAGCAAAAACATGTGAATTGGATTTGGAACATCCAAAACAAGGAGGGTTAATGTATTAGGAAGTAACTTCCTAATACATTAACCCTCCTTTATTATCCGTATTCTAACTCTTACATGTGTCCAGAACCATCTCCTGCGAACACATACTCACACCTCAAATTAGTGGTGAAACCAACATTGTCTACTTGGTTAGTCACGACATGCTGATCAAAGGTGATATTGTACACGCCTAATCGATTAATGTTTCCGTATTTTTCTTCGCATGCTTTACGGCCAGGACCTATAATCTGTTGCCAATCTGGTCCTTCAAGAAGCTCCCGACCGCTATAGATTTCAGTAATGTCGGAGTAAATGCGCCATGGTGGAGTGTAAGTTACTGCATTAGCAGACGGCATGCCCCCTAAAATAGAGGCTACTGACAATCCAGCGATTAAAGTAAAACTCTTGAGATTTACGCGAGCCATGGTACCTCGTACCTCCTAAGGTGGAATATCCTTACCTAAAACCCTAGCTATATAAGATAAGTTCTTCGCGCAATATTTTTGATAGTATTACAAGATATTAATTGTGCTTGAAAAGTAAAATATTTAATTTATCTATGTATTTTGTCTATTTATAAATGACCAGAAATCCCTTGTGGCACCCGCCGACGGTAAGATTACCGTGGCATTTCCCACCGGTCACGCCTACGGCATGCGCACCGAAGATGGGCTGGATTTGCTCATGCATATCGGTATGGATACCGTCGAGCTGGACGGCAAGCACTTTACCCCCAAGGTTGCTAAGGGTGATATCGTCAAACGCGGTGATGTTCTGGCCGAGTTCGATATTCCCGCCATCAAGGATGCCGGGTATGTGCTGGTGACCCCGCTGGTCATTACCAACGCGAAGAAACTCACTACCGCCGTGCGTGATGCACAGACTCCGGGTGCCTCGGTTGCTGTCGGTGACAACCTACTTCAAGTTGGTCTCAAAGAGAAAACTTCGGCATAGATCTCACTGAGCGAGACATAAATTTACGCTCAGAGGTGCATAAAGTGTGTGGCACCCTATCACGAAAATCTCTGATGGGGTGCCACGTTTTCGTTGTGGTGACAATGGTTTCGCAGAATTCTGCGTTACATTGAATGGGTGCGAGGCTGTGCGAAGGTGTGTTGTACCTCCTTGTTCGCTTCTGGTGAGTTAGATAACGTTATATAAGTCAGTGTTTTCTGCATAAAAATGCAGATATTGAGAGGGGGATGAGACCCCAGCCCAGCCGGTAGCCACTGCCCAACCACATGAAAGGTGATCATCATGAATACCACCCCGTACACCGTCCGCCAAGCTCGTCCAGAAGAAGTATCGCAGGTTCTTGATACGCTCACCGAGGCGTTCCTGAACGACCCCTATATGTACAAGGTCTTGGGCGAAAAACCGCAGGAAGATAAACTGCGCGCACGTTTTGAAGTCCAGCTCGAAGGCACCTATATGCCTCGCGGATGTGTAGACGTCGCCGTTGATCTCGACGGAAAGATTTTGGGTACCGCCCTGTGGCTTTCTCCCGAAAATCAGCAGACCGATGTCAAACAAGAGCTTCGAGATAACGCGAAGTTCATGAGGATCTTGGGACCGCGGACTATGCGGCATGTGATGGCTGAGAACCGTGAACTGCACAAGTACCGTCCGAAGTTTAAGCACTGGTATCTGCACACGATTGCGGTGCGGAAGACCGCTCAGGGTATTGGGGTTGGAACGGAGCTCCTGCGCCACGCGATAGACCGCTTTGACGGTACCGCCGCATATTTGGAGGCTTCCACCCCGCGCAGTGCGGCTCTGTACGAGCGTCTTGGGTTCATTCCTATGGGCACCTTCGCCTCGGGAGACCCCTATATGGGCATGCTGTATCCCATGAATCTTGAAACCGCTCAGGATGATGAGCACAGCGTATCCGCCCGTGAAGAAGACTCTCACGACGAGGGACATTTCATGATGCGGGAGCTCGTCGGCTCCTCCTCATAGAACGTACCCAATTCATCGCCGCGTGTCTTGAGCACTCGCAATTCTAACGTTGCGAGGGTTCAAGACACGTATTTTTATCTGAAGTACTTGAGAGGAAATACCCTTAAAGCTTGAGCGGTCGTTTAGGCATATTAGACACGTGATACGGCGTATGCACAACACTCAATCTCGTGCAGGTCGCACCGTGCCGCCCAACCGCAGGGTTACCGGCAGAACGTCCTCACCGCCCCTAGCATCTGCGGGTTCTGCATCTTCCTCGGTCTCGGCTGCAATCGCCTCCGTTAAGCGCCGAACGGCACGCTCGGCAAGAGCATCAATCGGCTGCACTACGCTCGCAAGTTCGGGCAGAAGCGTGTGAACCGTATCCGTGCCGTCAAAACCTATAACCTGGAAATCTTCGGGCATCTGTATCCGGCGGCTCTGGGCCCAGGCCAAGGCGAGCGACGCATAGGTGTCATTCGATGCGAAAACCGCCTCAACGGGTTGGGTGCCGCGATGCGCATCAAGATATTCGTACAGCATGTTGCGCTGATGCTCCGCTGACTCGTGAAACCCAAGCTCCAGAAAATCCGGTGATAGCCCGGCGGCGGTAAGCGCATCCGCATAACCTCTCTGCCGTAAATTCTGTTCGCTGACAGTTGAGGTAATGTGCAGTATACGTCGCGCCCCAGTGCCGATCAGATGCTCGGTCGCTTGCCGTGCCCCCGCATAATTATCGGAACGAATATTGGGGTAAGGGCCGGTTTCGGGGCGATCGATAGCCACCAGCGGCGCCTGTACCTGAGGAAGCTGCGCGACGGCCTGCGAATGAGAGCCGGTAATAATTCCGTCCACCTGGTGGGCAAAAAGCATATCTAAATAACGGTGCTCAAGCTCTGGTTGCTCATCGCTATTGCACAGAATCACCCGGTAACCCGCGTTCGCCAAACGCGACTCCAAACGGTACACCATTTCGCCATAAAAAGGATGCGCCACGGTCGGAAAAATAAGCCCGATAATATGCGAACGCCGCTCCTGAAGCGAACGGGCAATGGCATTAGGACGGTAGCCTAGCTCGCGGATAGCCGCAAAAACCTTGTCACGAGTCTTCTGGCTCAAATAGCCGCGGTTATTCAACACTCGCGAGACTGTCGTGGGCGAAACCCCGGCACGGGCGGCGACATCGCCGAGTTTGGGCTGTGCCATAGCGCGTCCTTTCGCGTGTCAGATAATCTCCCAACACTATACAGCCTCCCGGATGCACCGAGAACCCTGTGCGAGCCCGTGTTTACAGTACGGCATATCTTCCCTCATGCGGCAAGTTTTTTTACTGAGCGGGGTTCCGGGGTACTTAGGTAATCCGGCCTGTACAGCAGAACGATGTGCGGGCTAGAAAACAGGCACGAGAATTGCGTGCGTGCCCGCCCTCTGTCCGGTCGCATCCACGAGAGCAAAGTGGGTCGCCTGAGCCAGCCCTGAAAGCATATGAGAGGCTAGAGCGTCCAGAGGATACGCCTTACCTTCAGAAACCCGCACCGGCATGAGACGATGCTGAGAACGCTTGCGCAGAGGCGGAATATCCGTAGCGAGTTCGGCCCGATCAAGCGCCGGAATCGGCAGACCGCGCAGCCCCGCCAGGATTACGGGAAGATACGAATATAACGCCGTATACGCTGCCAACGGGTTACCGGGAAGGCCCAGCACCAAACGCTCTTGTCCCGCATTCATGCCCTCTTCGGGGGCGGGAATCTTCGCCGCCAACGCTGGATGCCCCGGTCGCACCCGCACCGACTCGAAAATATACTCGGCACCAATATCGGTAAGCGTCTGCCGCACCATGTCTATCCCGGATGTGCTCGACCCACCCGTAAAAATCAGGATGCGTGCCGTCGAGGTCGTCACAAAGGTGTGGAATTCTTCGGCGATATCCGCAAGCCGCGCGGAAGGACGCACCTCGCACCCGGCCGCTGCGAGAGAGACCTCCAGAAAACCGCCGAACGCATCCCGAACCTGGCCGGGAGAGGGCATACCAAAGGTAATAACCTCGTTCCCCGTGAAGGCACACCGCACCGGAACGTTCTTAAGCACGGGAAGCTCGTCAAAACCGTTGACTCCCAAGAATGCCGCGCGCTGCGCCGTCATAAGATCGCCGCGAGAGCTTAGAATCGCGCCGGGAGAAAGCTCCGCGCCCGCATAGCGGATATCCGTTCCGGGTTCCGGGGCCGTGTAACCCTCCGCCATGTCAAGATAGTGAATTCCTGAACCGAGCGCACCGGCACCCTCGTACCGGTGGGAATGCTCCTCACGCACAATCGCCTCGGTCCCCTCGGGCAGAAGCCCACCCGTGAGAATCGGGGTTGCCTCCCCAGCGGTAATGGGCACCGCCAGACGGTGAACGTTTGTGCGCGCATCCTCGGGGTAATCCGGCGATACGAGACGCCAAGGCGGTGCACCGGCGACCGCATACCCGTCCATCGCCGAAGAACTATAGTGCGGCACAGGCATGCGCGCCGTCAGGTCTTCCGCCACATACCTGCCGATGGTCGCCTGCAGGGGGAGAGCCTCGGTGCTCAGTGTTGGGGTGAGCGCGCTCGCGGCGGCGTGAAGCAGTTCGCGTGCTTCATGCCAGGAAACGGCGGGTGGGTGGTGGTGAGACATGGAATCCTCTGCTGAAGTTGATGGTTATTAGTAGTCGAGCCAGCGTGGGGTGCTGTAGCCGAGTTCGTGCGCCTGCTCCCAGGTATCGACGTCGGCAGTATGCGCGGGATCGAGCTCGACGGCGACCGGGGCAAGACGCTTCACAAAAGAGCGCACGGAGGCGTTTGTGCTGCCCTCTGCAAAGACTTCGCGTAGGGGTGCGAACCGGTAGATGCCAATGAGCGGTTGGAAGACTCCCTCCGCTACGCCCCAGTACCCCAGAGTTTCGGTCGGTGCGTCTACTGTGTGCGCGAGAAGTTTCTGCACTGCGGGCGCTATCTGCGGGGTATCTACCCCCAAAATAAGGCACCACGCGGGAGGGGCTTGTTCGCACGCCGCATAGGCTGCCGCTAGTTTTTCGAGTCCGGCATGAAGCGCCGCCGCAGGACCGGAATAGGGAGGGTCTTCGCGCGTATGCAGTGCATCCGACGGCACCGGCAAGGTTTCGGGGCCTACGACTACGCGCAGCTGTGCCTGCCCGGCGGCATCAAGCGCGCGTTCCAAAAGGGTCTGGGAACCATTGGAAAGCCCGGCCTTCGGGGTGTGATTGAGGCGCGAAGATTTACCGCCCGCCACAATAATGGCGCAGAACGCGGGAATCTGGGCGGTGCGGGTCACCGGATGTTGGGTTCGTGTACCGTTATCCGGCGCACGTAATGGGTCATGCGGTGTGTGCACAGAGGTGAGACCTTCCGGGATGATGGCAGCAAGTGTAGCGTGGTGCGCATCCTGGTGGAAAACATGAAGCAACCGCCAAAAGCGAACGACAGCCCATAAGTCTGAGTTTACCCGCCAGCAAAGGGCGGCAGAACGTCTACGCGCACATTTTCGGTGAGCACAGTATCGAGTTCGGAACGGGTACCGTCGATCAGGAACGAACACTGGTGCATAACCTGCGCGAGCGTCATGCCGGAGGCAGTTTTCCCGGTAAACGCCTCACCCAATTTTTCGACGAGCGCACGCAGGGTCGGCTCGACCAAATCTGTAAGGCTCACCTGTGTCTCGGCAACGCCGGATGCGGCACGTGCGGCAGCGAAGAAATGTATCTGCACGTTTTAACCTCCGATAGCGCTCATTGAGCGGCTTGCTTGAGCGAACTCTTCAATATCGAAATCAGCGTCTTCTTTGCCGTGAGCGCGCGGTTTGAACCACATACCTTCGCGCCACCTCAAGGCAATCTCGCGGTCGCTGGCGCCCGAACGCAGCAGGTCGAGCAGGTCGGTTTCGGAATCCGAGAAGAGGCAGGAACGGATTTTGCCGTCGGCGGTCAGGCGGGTGCGGGTGCACGCTCCGCAGAATGATTCGGTGACTGAGGCGATAATACCCACACGCCCGAGCGAAGCGGTATCTCCGCGCGGGAATCCGGTGCCGTCGAGGGCGGTGCCCAGCGGATAGACCTCCCAAAGCTGGGCGGGGGAGTCGCCGCGTTTTTCGGCGACTGCGCCTAGAACGAAGTGTTCGGAGAGCATCGTGCGAATCTGTGCCGCCGTAATCGTTCCTTCACGCGTCCATTTGTGATCGGCATCTAGCGGCATCTGCTCGATAAACCGCAGCTGGTAGCCGCCGTCAAGCGCCCATTGCAGAAGTTCGGGAGCCTGAGCGTCGTTGATACCGGGCATGAGCACAGCGTTAATTTTGATGGGTTTTAGACCCGCTGCTGCCGCGCCGTCAATACCTTTAAGAACCGACCCCAGCTTATCGCGGCGGGTCAACTCGGCGAAGGTTTCGGGGCAGATAGTGTCGAGTGAGACATTGATGCGGCTTAATCCAGCATCGGCGAGCGCCTGCGCACGTTTTTCAAGCCCTATGCCGTTGGTGGTGATCGCCAGCGGAATCGTGGGGTGTTCGCGGTGAATTCGCCCGATAATATCGACGAGGTCTGCGCGCACCAGGGGCTCCCCGCCGGTAAAACGAATTTCTTCGACTCCAAGTTCACGAATGGCGATGTCGGCAAGGCGTGCAATTTCAGCGGATGTTAGTAGATTATTTTTAGGCAGCCACTCCAGACCTTCGGCGGGCATGCAATAAATGCAACGAAGATTACATTTATCAATCAGCGAAATCCGCAAATCGGTGGCGATGCGCCCCCACCTATCTAAGAGCGGACCGCGGTTTGTAATATATGGGGTCTTGCGTGCGGGTTTATGTAAGGGCTTTTGGGCGTCACCAGAATTTTCGGGCGTAACAAAAGCCGTGTTCGCATCCTGCTCAGAAGCTAAGGTGCGTAACACGGGGCCCGCAATAAGCTGTGTCCGACCTGAACCGGCGGTGTATGCCATGGAATGACCTCAAAGAAAATTCGTATATTAGAGGTGACAATTAGATTATTCCATGTCTGCGGGTATGAGGATAGTGTGCGTACCTTAAGTTACATCGAGCGCAAACGTACGGCACATTATTATCGCGGCGGGAATGCACGTTATTGTGCGTCATCACACCACAGGAAAGAAACATACACTATGAAAACTTCGTTGAAGGTTGCCAGTGCCAGCGCGGCACTTTTTGCCTCTGTCGCCATGACCGGATGCGGCTCCAACTCCTCTAACACCGATGCGTCTGCCTCTGCTTCTTCGGCAGCATCCGGATCCGTGTCTGGCAAGGTTGAGGTCTATGCGGCTGCTTCCTTGCGCAATGCGGGTGTCGAGCTGAAGGAAGCGTTCGAGGAGGAAAACCCCGGCGTTGAGATCACCTACTCCTTCGAAGGTTCCTCCAAGCTGGTGCAGAAGATCGAGCAGGGCGCAAGCCCGGATCTCCTGATTACCGCCGATACCCAGAACATGGATAAGGCGGCTAAACTCGACGAATTCAAGGATGCCAAGCGCGAGGTTATCGCCACCAACAAGCTGGTACTGGTCACCGCGGAGGGTAACCCCGGCAAGATTAACTCGCTGGACGATTTGAAGAACACCGAAGGTGTTGTTGCCGTATGTAAGGTGAATGTACCCTGCGGTACCCTGGCGGACGAAGAGCTCAAGAAACACCATATTGAGCTTAAGAACGCGACCACCGAAGGCAATGTGAGCGAGGTGACCACCAAGGTCACTACCGGTAACGCGGATGCTGGCTTCATCTATACGACTGACCTTGCCGCCGCTAAGAAAGACGGCAAGAACCTGGGCTCGGTAGACCTGCCGGATGTTCCCAAGAACGAGTACCCCGCAGCACTGACCACCAAGGGTTCTTCCTCCGACGCTGCGAAGAAGTTCAACGAATGGCTCTCTTCGGATGAAGCCCAGAAGATTCTGGCGAAGTACGACTTCGAGTCTCCTCAGGCAAACTAGAATCTTCAGCGCATAACAGCTGTCACGTAACGGTCGCCTCCTGAAAGAACCAATGCGAGATTCTTGCAGGAGGCGGCTGTGTCGCCGCAGATTCCGAAAGACGTACCCGTGAAAAAACATACCGCTTTCACCGCCGTTCCCCGTTATTTTGCCGTTCCCGCGCTCCTGGGTTTCCTGCTCATTCTGGGTCCGCTCGTGGGTTTGCTGTACAACATCCCCTGGATGCGCCTGCACGACATTATCGACAAAGAAGTTCTCGACGCCGCGCGTCTCTCGCTCACCACCGCCAGTATTTCAACGCTGATCTGTGGGCTTTTAGGCGCCCCCTTAGCGCTGGTGCTCTCTAAAGTGCTCAGCCGCTCTCGCCTGAAAAAATTTGGGGGAGTACTGTACGCGATTATTTATACGCCCGTGATCCTCTCCCCGGTGGTTTCGGGTTTGGGGCTGCTCTTCTTCTGGGGACGTAAGGGCATGATCGGTGAACATCTGTACCACTTGGGCATCATAATTCCTTTTACACCCACCGCAGTTATTCTTGCCCAAACTTTCGTGGCTCTGCCTTTCTTCGTGGCGACCGCCGTAACAACCCTGCAGGCTATTCCTGAAGAATATGAGCAGATAGCTCGGGTGGAAGGGGCAAAATCCTCCGAAATCACCTATAGGGTGCTCCTTCCCTTAGCAGCACCGGGAATTGCTACCGCTTTCCTGCTTTCCTTCGCACGTGCGCTCGGCGAATTCGGCGCCACCGTCACCTTCGCGGGTAATGTGCAGGGCAAAACTGAAACTATTCCGCTCGGTATCGAATTGGCGATTGCCGGCGGAAGCATGAGCTCCGCATTGGGTAACGCCCTCATGCTCATAAGCCTGTACGTGTGCATCTTTGGGCTGCTTGGCCTATTTTCCGTGGTGAAGAAACTGCGTGCCAAAGCCTCTTACAATAGCTAGTAGATAATTCATCACCATTTGGGAGTACAGATGCACAAGCCCCAGTTCGATGGCACCCCCAGCACCGAAGAGTATCGCGCCTATCTGGCGCTTTTACTGCGTGATACTTTTATTGGTCGCGCCGAAAACCTGCCGCTGGCGCGTGCTACCGACCGTATCCTTGCGCAGGATGTGCTGGCCAGGCTTGATGTACCGAGTTTCGATAACTCCCAGATGGATGGTTACGCCCTAACCGCCGAGGGTGCCAGCCGTGAGAACCGCATCTTTACGGTGGGGCGTGAAATTCCGGCGGGACGGCCGCTGCAGCGTTCGCGCGCATCCGACGATTTAACCTACCCGATTATGACCGGTGCCCCCATTCCTAAGGGATATGTTGCGGTGGTGCCGGTTGAGCATTCTGAGCGCATCGAATATCCAGACCTACCCGAATCCTTCGGGCGTCCCAGCGAAAAAATTAGGCTCCCTCAGGCGCCCAAAGGGCAGTTTATACGTCGACGTGGCGAAGACGTGGTAGCTGGGCAAATCATGGCGCGCTCTGGCGAGCGCGTGACCCCCGCACTGCTGGGTACACTCGCCGCACAGGGGTATACCCGCGTGACGGTTGCCTGCGGGCCGCGCGTGCTGGTGTGCACCGGCGGCGACGAGATTCGCCCCACCCTCACCGAAGACGGTGACGATACGGCTACAGAGCTTGCCTATGGCCAGATTTATGATGCTAACGGTCCCATGCTCACCTCAATGTTGGTCGAGGACGGCGCCGTGGTGCGGCGCATCTCGATCGGAGACGATCCGGAGCTTCTGATCGAGCACTTGCGGGAAGAATATGAGACTTTCGCACCGGATATTATTATCACCTCCGGCGGGATCAGCCACGGCAAATACGAGGTTGTGCGTAATGCCATCGCTATGGCACCGTCTTTGGGGCTGCCAATTCCGCTTAGCTGGTTTGGGCATGTGAGCCAGCAGCCCGGCGGGCCACAGGGCGTGAATGTGCTGGATTTCAACGGGCACCGTCTGCCCATGATTTCTTTCCCCGGTAACCCCGTCAGTACCCTTATTTCCTATGTGCTGATGCTTCGCCCCTACCTGCGTGCGGGCGGACCTTACGGCACCCCGCACGAGGTGGCCTCGCGCATGGCGACTCTCGAAAATGCCCCGCGCGGCGTGCTCGTCATTGATAAACCGCTGACGGCACCGGCCAATAAACGCCAATTTTTGCGCGGTAACCTGGCGATGGTTGAATTTGAACCGGGGACCTATCGGGTGGAGCTATACCCTGATGTTTTGCCCGGATCGCATTTGCTGCATCATGCTGCGACCGCCGATGTGCTCATCGAGCTGGCGCCGGGCACCACGTACACTGGGGGAGAAGCGGTGCGGTACCACCGCATCCGGCTTACGGATAACTGAACGTGGCTGAACTCTCACCCCAACACAGATCTTAAGGACATATCGTGACTGAGAAGAATCTTCACCCCGATGCGGCACAGCCAGCCCAAGACTTGACTCATGTGCGCGCCGACGGGTCTGCCCATATGGTTGATGTGACTTTGAAAGACGTCACCACACGCACGGCGCTCGCTGAGGGAACCGTGCACACTCGCGCCGATGTGATCGCCAAGATTTTTGATGCCGATTTGCCTAAGGGCGATGCCCTGCCGGTTGCGCGTGTAGCGGGTATTATGGGCGCTAAACGCACCCCAGATATTATTCCGCTGTGCCACCCGCTGCCGCTGGGTAAAATTACCCTGGATTTTGAGCGTGGCGAGGACTTTGTACGCATTGTGGCGTCGGTGAAAACCCGGGGCGTTACCGGGGTTGAGATGGAGGCGCTAACTGCGGTCTCCACAGCAGCGCTGACGATTTTCGACATGATTAAGGCGGTCGATAAATACGCCGTGATCAGCAATATTCGGGTACTAGAGAAATCCGGCGGAAAATCCGGTGACTGGGCTGTTTAGCGTTCCCCACTTTGCTATTTTGTGAAGCCCAGAAGGAAAACCTATGAACAACAGCATGAGAGGGAGCACATCGTGAGTGCAGAAGAAATCCAGCTTCCCGAGAATCTGACCGGGCTTGTTATCGTGGCGTCTACTCGCGCCGCCCGCGGTATCTATGAGGATAAATCGGGGCCTATCGCGGTTGAATGGCTGCGTTCACGCGGGTTTAAGACCCCGGACGCTGTCGTGATCGAAGACCGGCAGATTATCGACTACTTCAACTCCCTCATTGCCGATGGGAAGAAGAATAATAACCTGCCCACGTTTATTCTCACCAGCGGCGGTACTGGGCTGAACACGGACGACCAGACCGTAGAGGCGGTGCGCCCGCATCTGGATAAGGAAATCCCCGGAATCATGCACGCTTTCTGGGCGAACGGCCTGCAGAACGTATCTTCCGCCGTGCTCTCACGTGGGGTTGCGGGCGTGATCGATAAAACCTTCGTGATGACTCTGCCCGGGTCGCGCGGCGGGGTTAAAGATGGAGTGAAAACCCTGGACCCACTCGTGGAACATATTTGCCGCCAGATGGAGGACTATCATGACCACTAAGCCGCAGGGGCTCGATCACAGCGGGGCGCACGGCGCTGAGCCCACCGGTTCGGTAGTCATTTTCACCGATATTACCGAGGAAGCCTTAGAACCGCTTGCCGCCGCCGCGAAGGCTCAGATCATGACAGAAGCCATGGGCGCCCTTGTTGTATTCGACGGCATTGTACGCAACCATGATCACGGCAGTGCGGTGCGCGGTCTTTGCTATAGTGCGCATCCGCAGGCAAAAGAATATATTGCGCGTGTTGTGCAGTCTGTAGCGGATGAGCTGGAGGGGGTTCGTCTGTGGGCAGTTCACCGCGTCGGTCCTATCGCTATAGGAGAGTCTGCGCTGACGGTGCTTGCCGCTGCGGCACATCGTGGGCGGGCCTTCGAGGCCTGCGAGGCGGTGGCTGACCGTGTGAAAGCCCAGGTTCCCATTTGGAAAGAACAGGAGCTGACAGACGGCAGCACCGAATGGGTGGGCATAGACACCTAGAGACTCAACACGTATTCCCGCGAAAGATACCATCAGGATGAGCTTTATCCCAGACCCCGAAACCGCGCCGGATCCCGTAACTCAGCTGAGCGCGGCCGAACGTGCCTTCTATGCACGTCAGCTGATTCTGCCCGAGATCGGCATGGCGGGGCAGCTGAAGCTGAAGGCGGCACGGGTTGCGGTGCTCGGCGCCGGCGGGCTTGGTGCACCCGCCCTGCTCTATCTTGCGGGAGCCGGGGTGGGCGAGATTATCATCATCGACGATGATTCCATTGAGATCTCAAACCTGCACCGGCAGGTCATTCACACTTATGCACGGGCGGGAAACTCGAAGGCAGAGTCGGCTGCCGAAACGATGCGCGCGCTCAACCCCTTCATCACGGTGACCATTATCCGCGAACGCCTCACCGACAGTAACGCTTTGACTCTCCTCACTGGCACGGATGCGGTGCTTGACGGCAGCGATAATTTTGAGGCTCGCTATGCGGTTTCGGCTGCGGCACAACAGTTGGGTATCCCGCATATTTGGGCAGCAATTCTAGGGTTTGACGCACAGCTCAGCGTATTCTGGGCAGGTCATGGGCTGGTCTATGAGGACCTCTACCCGCAGGCCCCCGCACCGGGAAGCGTTCCTTCGTGCAGTACCGCCGGGATTATCGGGGCGCTCGCCGGGGTAGTGGGCTCAGCGATGGCAATGGAGGCTATTAAGGTCATCACGGGTTCCGGAAAGCCGCTGCTAGGTGAGGTTGGGCTATACTCCGCGTTAACAGGAAAATGGGAATATATACCTCTCTTAGCTTCGATGCAAGCAAAACCTAAGAAATCGGTAGAAACTCACCCTAAAGAGAGTCAAGACACTAAAAATCACTTAATATTTCGTCATAATTCAGGAAAATTGACGGGTAACCATCACACGCAAAAGTTAGAAGACATAACCCCTGTTCAAGCCCGGCAGCTTTCGCAGCACGAAAAAATGACCCTTATAGATGTCCGTGAAGCTATCGAGTTTTCTTCTTTTGCGATCGATGGGGCAATTAATCTGCCGCTGACAGAAATCTTGGAAGCTGCCCGTGAAGGCCGTCTTGCCGCGAAAATTCGCGAAAAAATTGACCCCGCATCGAAATATCTTGTGGTCTACTGCACGGGATATACACGGGCGTTGGAGGCAGCACGGGATATTGCTGCCGCTACAGATACTCCCGTGCGTGTTTTAGTGGGTGGAATTTCCGGATGGCTTACGGTCTGAATAACCCTATGAATTTCCTGGATTAGAGAATATTTTTATATCGTATTTGGCATACCAATTTTTGCGATATATTGGCTGTATGGAACAAGCATCACAGACCAAAGGTCCGGATGGACCCCTTACCGATCAGCTGATCAAATTCGGTAAGTTCTTCTCTCGCTGGGACGAGACTGATGACGGTCGTGCGGTTTTCCGTGAAGGTGGTCGCAAAGGCGATACCTTCTACCGCGACCGCTGGAGCCATGATAAAGAAGTTCGCTCAACCCACGGTGTGAACTGTACCGGCTCCTGCTCATGGAAGGTGTATGTCAAAGACGGCATTATCACCTGGGAAGCACAGCAGACCGACTATCCCACAGTCGGTCCCGACCGCCCCGAATACGAACCGCGCGGATGCCCCCGTGGCGCTGCATTCTCGTGGTACACCTACTCGCCGACCCGCGTGAAATACCCTTATGTGCGCGGTCTGCTCCTCGAAATGTACCGCGAAGCAAAAGCCCTGCACAGCGACCCGGTTGAAGCATTCCACTCCATCGTCTCCGACCCCGTCAAACGCAACCGCTACATCAGCGCGCGCGGTAAAGGCGGATTGGTACGCTCCACCTGGGCGGAAGCACTCGAAATCGTAGCCGCCGCCCACGTGCACACCATTAAGTACTACGGACCCGATCGCTGCACCGGCTTCACCCCGATTCCCGCAATGTCGATGGTCTCCTTCAGTGCCGGTGTGCGCTTTATCCAGCTCATCGGCGGCGTGATGACCAGCTTCTACGACTGGTATGCCGACCTTCCCGTAGCATCGCCGCAGGTCTTCGGTGACCAGACCGACGTACCCGAATCCGGTGACTGGTGGGATGCTTCCTACCTCATCATGTGGGGGTCAAACATCCCCGTCACCCGTACCCCGGATGCCCACTGGGTTGCCGAGGTACGTTACCGCGGTACCAAGGTTGTCTCGGTCAGCCCTGACTATGCCGACAACACCAAATTCGCCGACGAATGGTTGCCCGCACAGGCAGGTACCGATGCTGCGCTCGCAATGGCTATGGGTCACGTGATTCTCAAGGAAAATTACGTGGATCAGCGCGTGGAGTTCTTCGAAGACTTTGCCCTGACCTACACCGACCTGCCCTTCTTGGTTACCCTCGAAACTCGTGAAGACGGCACGAAGGTTCCCTCGAAGTTCCTGACCGCCGCATCCCTGGCGGGGGAGCAGCACCAGGAAAACGCCGATTTCAAGACCGCCATGATGGATCGCGAAACCGGCGAGGTCTTTGTTCCCAACGGTACGATGGGTCACCGCTACTCCGAATCCGATCAGGGTAAATGGAACCTTGAATTGGACGGGCGCAAACCCATTCTCTCGATTCGCGATCTGCCGCAGGGCGAGTCCGCCGCTGTCGAGATCAAGATGCCGACCTTCGATAACCCCAAGGGCCACGGCGACATCATGACCCGCGGCGTGCCCGTCACCTACGTTGAGGGTCAGGAAGTTACCACCGTCTTCGACTTGATGCTTGCTACCTACGGTATCGGTCGCCCCGGCTTGCCCGGCGACTGGGCCAAGGATTACGAAGACTGGTCGATTCAGAACACCCCGGCATGGCAGGAGCAGATTACTTCAGTTCCGCCGGAGGCCGTTATTCGCGTGGCGCGCGAATTTGCGCAGAACGCTATTGACTCTCACGGTCGTTCTATGATTATCTTCGGTGCCGGTATTTGCCAGTGGTACCACGCGGATACAACCTACCGCGCTATCTTGGCTCTGCTGAACCTGACCGGCTGCCAGGGCCGCAACGGCGGCGGCTGGGCTCACTACGTGGGTCAGGAGAAGGCACGTCCGCTCACCGGTTTGACCAATATGGCAAACGCTTTGGACTGGAGCCGCCCGCCGCGTCATATGATCGGCACCGGTTTCTGGTACATGCATACCGACCAGTTCCGCCAGGACGGTTACTCCACCGATTACCTGCAGTCCCCGCTGGGCACCGGCGAGCTCAAGGGAGTACACACTGCGGATGTTGTCGCGCGCTCCACCCGTATGGGCTGGATGCCGTTCTACCCGCAGTTCCCCGAGAACTCGCTCGATCTCGCCGATAAGGCAGAGGCGGCAGTAGCGCGCGGAGAAGCCAAGGATAACGCCGATTATGTGGCACAGCGCCTGAACTCCGGCGACCTTGAATTCTCTGTTGAAGACGTCGATAATCCCGTGAACTGGCCGCGTACCCTGATGCTGTGGCGCTCGAACCTCTTTGGCTCCTCCGCTAAGGGTGAGAGCTACTTCCTCAAGCACCTTGTCGGCAGCATGGACAACGTGCAGGGCGCCGATCATGAGGAATCCATTCCGCGTGAGGTCACCTGGTACCAGGAAGCACCGCAAGGCAAGCTCGATCTGCTGGTCACCTCGGACTTCCGCATGACCACCACGACCCTGCTTTCGGATGTTGTGCTCCCCACCGCTACCTGGTACGAGAAGCACGATATTTCCTCGACCGATATGCACCCCTTCCTGCACGCGTTCTCGCCTGCTATCGACCCGCCGTGGGAAGCACGAACCGATCACGATACCTTCAAGGCTCTCTCATACGAGTTCACACGCCAGGCCAAGAAACACCTGGGCACCCGCAAGGATATTGTTTCGGTTCCGCTCCTGCACGATACCCCCGGTCAGATCAAGCAACCCGGCGGTCATGCACCCGACTGGAAGAGCACTCCCGGCATGTTAGGTGTTCCCGGTAAGAACATGCCGAACTTCATGACTGTCGAACGCGACTACAGCGCGATGTACGATATGTACACCTCTGTAGGCCCGCTTTTCGACAAGGTTGGTGCCACCACCAAATACGTGACGTACGATCTGAAGGACGAAGTCGCTCAGATGGCGAAGGAATTTGGTGTAATGGACTCCGGTAAGGGCGCGGGTCGTCCTGCACTGGATACCGACACCAAGCTCGCCGAGTCGATTTTGCGCATCTCTGGTACTTCCAACGGTGAGGTGGCCCTTAAGGGCTTCAAGGAACTTGAGAAGCAGACCGGTCTGCACCTGATGGATCTTGCCGAGGGTAACGAGGAACGTAAGATTACCTTCCCCATGACCCAGGCAGCCCCACAGTCCGTGATGACCTCTCCCGAGTGGTCCGGTTCGGAAACCGGCGGCCGCCGTTATGCGCCGTTCACCGTGAACATTGAAAAGAAGAAGCCGTTCCATACCCTAACCGGTCGTATGCACTTCTTCTTGGATCACGACTGGATGCACGAAATGGGCGAGGCGCTGCCGATTTACCGTCCCCCGCTGGATATGACCGGGCTCTTCAAAGAACCCGAAATCGGTACTACCGACGGCGTTTCGGTTGCAGTGCGTTACCTAACCCCGCACAACAAGTGGGCTATCCACTCCCAGTACTTCGACAACCAGCATATGCTGACCCTCTTCCGCGGTGGTCAGACTGCCTGGATGAGCCCCCAGGATGCCGAGAAGATCGGCGTCAAGGACGGCGAATGGATCGAATGTGTGAACACCAATGGTGTGTTCGTGGGTCGTGCGGTTGTCTCGCACCGTATGCCTGAGGGCGTGTGCTACGTGCACCACGCTCAGGAGCGTATGATGACGCCGAAGACCGAAACCACCGGCAAACGCGGCGGTATTCACAACTCGATGACCCGCATCCTACTCAAGCCGACCCATATGATTGGCGGCTACGCACACCTGGCATTCGCTTTCAACTATCTCGGACCGACCGGCAACCAGCGTGACATTGTCTCGTATATTCGCCGTCGCAAGTCGCAGGAGGTTACATTCTAATGCGTGTTATGGCACAAGTTGCAATGGTGATGGCGCTTGATAAGTGCATTGGCTGCCACACCTGCTCCGTGACCTGTAAACAGGCATGGACAAACCGTTCCGGTACCGAGTATGTGTGGTTCAACAACGTTGAGACCCGCCCCGGTCAGGGCTACCCGCGCCGCTACGAGGACCAAGAAAAGTGGAAGGGCGGCTGGGTGCTGAACAAGCGCGGTCGTCTGGAGCTCAAGAGCGGTAACCGCTTCCAGAAGCTCTTCTCCATTTTCGCCTCGCCGATTCAGCCCGAGCTCAGCGACTACTATGAGCCCTGGACTTACGACTACCAGAATCTCACCACCGCACCTCTAGGCGATGACTTCCCCGTGGCTAAGCCGGTATCGATGATTACCGGTCAGGACGCCAAGATTCAATGGGGCCTGAACTGGGACGATAACCTGGGCGGCGCCCCCGAGCACGGTCACCTTGACCCGCTTGTGGAGAAGGTGCGCAAGAAGGCCGAGGACAAGATTAAATTCGAGTTCGAGCAGACCTTCATGTTCTACCTGCCGCGTATTTGTGAGCACTGCCTGAACCCGTCCTGTATGGCGGCATGCCCCTCCGGCGCTATCTACAAGCGAGCCGAGGACGGCATCGTGCTGGTCGATCAGGATCGCTGCCGTGGCTGGCGTCAGTGCATCACCGGCTGCCCCTACAAGAAGGTGTACTTCAACCACAAGACGGGTAAGGCAGAGAAATGTACGTTCTGCTACCCCCGTATCGAGGCCGGTATTCCGACCGTATGTGCCGAGACCTGCGTGGGTCGTATGCGCTATATCGGTATCTTCCTCTACGATGCAGACCGCGTGACTGAGGCAGCATCCGTTGCCGATGAGAAGGATCTGTACGAGTCGCAGCTTTCGCTTATGCTCGATCCTTCGGATCCCGAGATTATTCGTTTGGCACGCGAGAACGATATTCCCGAGGCGTGGATTACCGCAGCCCAGAAGTCGCCCGTGTACAAGCTGGCGAAGGAATGGAAGGTTGCGCTTCCGCTGCACCCCGAATACCGCACCATGCCGATGGTCTGGTACGTTCCGCCGCTGTCGCCGATTGTGGATCTGCTCAAGGACCAGGGACACGATGCTGAGAACAGCCAGAACCTGTTCGGCGCGATCGAGGCGCTGCGCATCCCCGTTGAATACCTTGCTGAGCTGTTTACCGCTGGCGATACCGAGGTCGTGACCTTCGTGCTCAAGCGCCTAGCCGCAATGCGCGCCTACATGCGTGACATTAATTTGGGCGGCGAAGGCAATGAAGAGATCGCAAACTCGGTGGGTATGACCGGTGCACAGATGTACGAAATGTACCGTCTGATGGCGATTGCTAAGTACAACGAGCGTTATGTGATTCCTCCGGCTCATATGGAGGATGCGCATAACCTCGAAGAGATGGGATGCTCGCTGAGCGTTGATGGTGGTCCCGGCATGTACGGTGACGCATTCAATGACATGGAAGGTCGCCCGACCCCCGTTTCGACTGGCGTATATGAGAGCTCTAACAAGGTGAGCCTCTTTAGCTGGGATGGGAACTCGCGCCCGGATGGTCTGTTCCCGAATACCACCGGAAAGAAGTAAGTAGTGGCTGGATTCTTTTCCAAGCTTATGGGCAAAGCCGATTCCGGGAATACCCCGGAATCGGCGCAAGCCGCGCACGATAACATTGATCCGTTTGATCGTGACTATGGTGCAGGTGAAGACCGAGACTCGGTGATTTACCAGGTCAGCGGCATGCTGTTGAGCTATCCGACGGAAGAAACTCTTGATCTTCTGCCGGAGTTTACGCGCTTGGCGCAGGCAACTGAGAATCCCGATTTCGTGCAGGCTGTGCAAACCGTTGCGGATTGGCTTACGGCTCGCGAGCTTGAAGAAGTTCAGAGTGACTACGTGCAGGAATACGACCTCTCCCGCAGGCACGCTCTGCACCTCTCTTACTGGACGGATGGCGATACTCGCCGTCGCGGCGAAACCCTTCTTCGATTTAAGAAAATGTATCGCGATTCGGGGATGCTCACCCGCCTTAACGGGGAACTTCCCGACTATTTACCTCTCGTCTTGGAGTTTGCGGCGCTGGTGGATCGTCGCCAGGGTCGCGCAGCGCTTCAAGCATACCGTCCCTCATTAGAGCTGCTTCGTTTAGCGCTTCGGGACGGAGACCTCCCACACTACGGGTTATTACAGAGTATCTGCAATACCCTCCCCGGTGTCTCTCCCGAGACTCAGGAACAGGTGCAGCAGATGGCGGGTTATGGCCCGCCCGTTGAGACCGTTGGTCTGAGCGGGTATGCCGATCCGCGGCTGACCCAAGTTAACCCTAATAATATTTAGACCCCTCAAATTAGGAGTACATCGTGTACGCACTCGCATCCGAGCACGCAGCACATGCGGTGCCTGTCGGCGAGCCGGGGATTGTAGACACCCTCCTGTGGGGCGTGCTTCCCTATGTCACTATTCTTGTTCTGATCGGCGGCACCATTTGGCGTTACCGTACCGATCAGTTTAGTTGGACCACTCGATCATCACAGATTTATGAATCCAAGATGCTGCGTCTGGGATCGCCTCTATTCCACTATGGTCTAGCCGCCGTGTTTATGGGACACGTGGGCGGTCTAGTGGTGCCTAAGATGCTCACAGACCTCGTGGTGGACGACCACACTTATCACATTGTCGCTTTGGTGGGCGGTTCCGCAGCCGCTGCAGCAACTATTCTTGGTTTGTTCCTGCTTCTGTGGCGTCGTCGTCGTAATGCACAGGTTTTCTCTGCAACGACGATGAACGATAAGTTTATGTACTTTGTGCTGGTCGCCGTCATTCTGGCGGGTACCGCCGCAACTTTGATTTCCGCTTTTGACCCCTCGGG
Source organism: Rothia sp. HMSC058E10 (assembly GCF_001809415.1). Lineage (NCBI taxonomy): Bacteria > Bacillati > Actinomycetota > Actinomycetes > Micrococcales > Micrococcaceae > Rothia > Rothia sp. HMSC058E10. The sequence continues at coordinate 49,241 of NZ_KV797609.1, forward strand.
CGGTCTGCCCCCGGTTAACGGGCATGAGGTGGAGTTCAACTACCGCACCTCCATTGCGGTGTGGTTCCGTTCTATCTTCTACTTCCACCCAGAGGTAGCGTTGATGGTGAATGTGCCTGTCGCCTTCAAGATTCACATCATTGTGGCTATGGTGCTGTTCATTATCTGGCCTTTCACTCGTTTGGTGCATGCACTGACCGTGCCGCTGCACTACCTGTTCCGTCCCTACACCATCTACCGTTCTCGCGGCAATGAGCGCGTGGGCGCACGTCGTGGTTGGGACAACCCGCAAGAGGCGCTCCCACGTGAGCGCGTCAATCGCTAACAATATACACACAACACATAACACAAAGAGGAATAATGAGTGCTCCCACTGCTGAGAGTTACGACCTAAAAAAGGGGCAGCTTTTTAACCTGCTGCTGGTTACCTTCGCCTCAACCGTTGGGTTCTGGGCGTGGACGATTGTCGGTCCGCTTGCGAAGTACTACGCCAAGCCGGATCAGATGCATTTGAACCCGGGAACTACGAGTTTGCTGGTTGCTATGCCTATCTTTATTGGTGCGATTGGGCGTATTCCGGTTGGTGGTCTAACCGATAAGTACGGTGGGCGCATCATGATGAGTCTGGTACTTGCCGTCAGCACTCCGCTGGTGCTCTTGGTCGGTGTTGCCGGCTCGATGAAGTCGTTCCCCCTGATATTGGTCTTCTCGTTCCTGCTGGGTATCGCCGGTACCGTGTTCGCGGTGGGTATTCCGTTCAGCTCCGCTTGGTACCCGCCCGCTCGTAAGGGCTTTGCAACCGGTGTTTTCGGCGCTGGTATGGTCGGTACCGCTCTGTCAGCGTTCTTTACTCCGCGCCTGATGAACCTCGTGGGTTATATGAATACCCACTACATCATTGCGGCTCTGTGCGCGGTAACCGCCATTATCTCATTCTTGTTCCTGCGTGATTCACCGGCTACCGCTAACCGCGAGGTTACCCCGCTGATGCCGAAGATCATTCGGGCGTTCAAGGTGAAGTCAACCTGGCAGCTGTGCTTCCTGTACTCGGTAGTATTCGGTGGCTTTGTGGCGTTCTCGAACTACCTGCCGACCTACCTGAACAATATCTACAGTTTCAACTCTGAAGATGCTGGTGCTCGTGCCGCAGGCTTCGCGGCGGCTGCCGTGATCGCTCGTCCCTTCGGCGGTATCTTGGCTGATAAGTTTGGTCCGAAGATTATTACCTTCATTGCGTTGGGCGGTGTGTCGGTTTTGGCTCTGGTTACCGCATTTCAGCCGGATGCTGAGCATGTCTACGGTCCCATCTTCTTGGCGATGGCAGCTCTGCTGGGCTTGGGTTCCGGCTCGGTCTTCGGTTGGGTTGGCCGCGCGGCTGACCCGAAGAACGTGGGTGCGGTCTCCGGCGTGATCGCTGCTGCCGGCGCTTTTGGCGGCTTCTTCCCGCCGCTGGTGATGGGTGCAACCTACGATGCCGCACATCGTAACTACTTTATCGGTCTAACTCTGTTGGCTGTAACTGCAGCTGTGGCCTTTGCCTCGGCATTCTTGGTCAAGCATGGCGGTAAGCCGGAACATCATAAGGCTGATGCCGTAGCGAAGTAGTAGCTGAGTTTTTCACTCAATTGTTTGTTTCCATGGCTCTGGCCGTTCCCTGCTCTGAGGGAGCGGCCAGAGCTTTTTACGTGAGTTTCGTACCCTAAAACCAATATGGGGTGGCGGTCACAAATTCGGAACAGATGGCTCTGAACGTAAATACCTCTAATTTATTGATTACAATGCAGGTTTTGGCCGACGCTGCCGGTGGTCTAGGCGGGTTCTTCCCGCCGCTGGTGATGGGTGCAGCCTACGACGCTGCCGCAAACAGCTACTTTTAACGGATAGATGCTCTTATCTGTAACGGCTGCCGCCAGAGGGGGGATGACGCTCCTGTATGTGGCGGTAAGAAATCGCTCGCCGTGCCGTAACAGGTGGTCGCATGTATGCCGATAAACCCTTATAACATACGTGTCACAGGGCATATGTAGCTAGAAGTTTGAGCCCACAATATGGGAAAATTAGTACTGTATATACACAACAGTACTGTTGTGAACCGCTAACGGTTTGCGCCGAATAGGAGAAGATATTATGTCTTTCATCGATCGTCATCTCGGCCCCCGTTCCGCAGACGCTGAGCAGATGCTCAAAGCCCTGGGATATGATTCCCTGGGAGCTCTGATGGACGACGCTGTCCCGCCTCAGATTCGCCTTCACGGCGAGCTTGATCTTCCCGATCCGTTGACAGAGCAGGATGCACTCGCCAAGATCGCCGAGTATGCCGCCGAGAACAAAGTTTATACGCAGATGATTGGCGAAGGCTATTACGATGCCGTAACCCCCGCCGTTCTGCGCCGCAACATTCTTGAAAACCCCGGATTTTACACCTCGTACACCCCCTACCAGGCTGAAATTTCGCAGGGTCGTCTGGAGGCTCTGCTGAATTTCCAGAACGTGGTTATGGAACTCACCGGCCTGGATATTGCGAATGCTTCCCTACTCGATGAGGCAAGCGCGGTTGCGGAGGCGGTTGTGATGATGCACCGCGCCAACCGTAAGGTTAAGAACGGTTTCTTCGCGATTGATTCTCGGTGCCTACCGCAGGTTCTTGCCGTGGTACGCGGTCGTGCCGAACTTCTTGACATTCCGTTCGTGGTCACCGATTTCTCGGAGGGGCTGCCCGAGGGCGATCTGTACGGTGTGGTGCTTGCATACCCCGCATCCGACGGGGAAATTCGTGACATTGAACCGCTGGTGAAAGCGGCCAAGGAACGTAACGCCCTAGTGACCGTGGACGCCGATTTGTTGGCGCTCACCCTGCTGAAGTCTCCAGGGGAACTCGGTGCCGATATTGCCGTGGGCAATACCCAGCGTTTCGGTTTGCCCTTCTTCTTTGGTGGTCCGCATGCCGCCTACATGGCTGTGCATAAGGGTATGGAACGCACTATGCCGGGTCGTCTGGTCGGTGTGTCGCAGGATTCCGCCGGTAAGCCTTCTTACCGTTTGTCTCTGCAGACCCGCGAACAGCACATCCGTCGCGAGAAGGCTACCAGTAACATCTGTACTGCTCAGGCTTTGCTGGCGATTGTTGCCGGTGCTTACGCTGTGTATCACGGTCCCGAGGGGCTGCGTGCTATTGCCGAACGTCTGCATACTAACGCGGCTCGTGTAGCAACAGCCTTGGAAAGTGCCGGATACGGTATTGCCTATGAACATTTCTTTGACACCGTGGTGGTTGAAGCACCGGCTCGTGCAGATGAACTCGTCGCCAAGGCGCTTGAGGCTGGCATTAACATTCGCCGTATCAACGAGAACCGCGTGGGTATTTCGGTTGGTGAATCTCATGATGACCGGGTTCTGGAGCGTCTGGTGAAGGCATTTGGTGCGGTACTTCCCTCCGAGGCAGATGCCAAGTTCAGCATTCCCGCAAATCTGCTCCGTACCGATGAGTATATGCAGCATCCCGTCTTCCATAGGTACCGTTCCGAGACCGAGATGATGCGCTACCTGCGCCACCTCTCTGATAAGGATTTGGCTCTGGATCGCACGATGATTCCTCTGGGTTCGTGCACTATGAAACTCAATGCGGCTGCGGAAATGGAACCGATTTCCTGGCCCGAATTTGCGAATATTCACCCGCTGGCACCCGCCGATCAGGCTCAGGGCTGGCATAAGCTCATCAAGGAACTTTCCGACTGGCTGGTCGCTATCACCGGATACGATGTCGTGTCTTTGCAGCCGAACTCCGGTGCAACCGGTGAGTACGGTGGTCTGCGTGCTATTCGTGCCTACCACGAGGCTAACGGCGATCACGAGCGTGATACCGTGCTTATTCCGCTTTCGGCGCACGGCACGAATGCCGCGTCCGCAGCGCTTGCTGGGCTCAAGGTTGCGGGTGTGGCGACCGCATCCGACGGCTCGATTGATGTTGATGATCTGAAGACGAAGATCGAGAAGTACGGCGATAAGATCGCTGGCATCATGATTACTTATCCCTCGACGCACGGCGTGTTTGAGCCTCAGGTATCTGAGGTTTGCGAGCTTGTGCATGCCGCGGGTGGTCAGGTCTACGTGGACGGCGCAAACCTGAACGCGCAGATGGGCTTCGCACAGCCGGGTAAGTTCGGCGGCGATATTTCCCACCTGAACCTGCACAAGACCTTCTCCATTCCACACGGCGGTGGCGGTCCCGGTGTTGGACCTCTCGCTGCTCGTGAGCATCTGGCGAAGTACCTTCCCGGCGATGCCGCGACTGCGGATGCCGAAGGCAAGCTGCCTAGCGGTGCGGCACTTCCGATTGCGCAGGCGTTCTTTGGCTCTGCCGGTGTGCTTCCCATCAGCTGGATGTACATTGCTATGAGCGGTGCTGAGGGCTTGAAAAAGTCCTCGGAATACGCGGTGCTGAACGCGAACTACGTGGCGAAAAAGCTCAACGATAAGTTCCCTGTGCTCTACACCGGCAACGCAAACCTGGTGGGTCACGAGTGCATCCTAGATATCCGTGAGCTTACCGACCGCTCCCATGTGACCGCCGAAGACGTATGTAAGCGCCTGATGGACTTTGGCTTCCATGCGCCTACTCTGGCGTTCCCGGTTCCGGGCACTTTGATGATGGAGCCGACCGAATCGGAGTCGAAGGAAGAACTCGATCGCTTTATTGAGGCGATGGAGACTATCTACGGCGAAATTCTTGAGGTTGCCGAAGGCAAGGTTGCGGTGGAAGATTCTGTGCTGCGCAATGCTCCGCATACGGTGGATGTTGTTTCTGCCGACGAGTGGGATCGCCCGTATAGCCGCACCCAGGCTGCCTTCCCGGTTCCTTCACTTCGCGCCAACAAGTACTTTACGCCTGTGGGCCGTATTGACGGTACGGGCGGAGACCGTCACTTTGTCTGCGAATGCCCTCCGATGGAGGCATTCGATCTTGAAGCTCACGCCGAGTAGCTTCGATGATTCGATGAACTTCTGTGTGTCCCGCGTTTTTCGCCTGTTTGTTAGGAGGCTGGGGAGCGGGGCACCCGGGAGGCTTACCGTACACACATAAAATAGAATGAATGTTCTTAAAAACAAGAATAATCGTTCTGGTATAAACCGTTCTGGCACAAAGCAGTGTATCTGACTATGTACTAAGGAGAAACATGTCACCCAAGAAGACCGCACTCTACCCCGTCCACGAAAAGCTAGGAGCCGCATTCACCGACTTCGGCGGCTGGGATATGCCGCTCAAGTACGCCAACGATGTTGCCGAGCATCAGGCTGTGCGCACCCGCGCCGGTATTTTCGATCTCTCTCACATGGGCGAGTTCCGCATCACCGGGCCCGATGCCGCTGCATTCCTCGACTACGCTCTGGTCTCCAACATGTCCGTACTCAAGCCTGGTCGCGCCAAGTACTCGATTCTCGCCAACGACAAGGGTGGCGTGATCGATGACCTTATCACCTACCGCTTGGGCGACGAAGAATTCTTGGTCGTGCCCAATGCCGCCAATATTGATAACGATTTTGCGGCCATGAGCGAGCGTCTGGGTAATTTTGATGTGAAGTTCGTCAACGAATCTGACGACACCTCCCTAATTGCTGTGCAAGGACCGCGTGCCGAAGAAATTCTGCTTGCGGCTGGTGCCTCAGATGAGGATGCGGTACGTGAGCTCAAATACTACGCTTCCGTTCCGGTCACCATTGCCGGGGTAGATGTACTTCTGGCACGTACCGGCTACACCGGCGAGGACGGTTTTGAGCTCTTCGTACCGAATGCTAACGCTGTGAAACTGTGGGATGCGCTCGCTGCCGCTGGTGAGTCCTTCGGCTTGACCCCGGCAGGCTTGGCAGCACGCGATTCGCTGCGTTTGGAAGCTGGCATGCCGCTTTACGGTCATGAGCTGGGCCTGGATATTACCCCCTTCGAGTCCGGCTTGGGCCGCCTAGTTGAGATCGCTTTGGAGAAGAAGGCCGTCGATTTCGTGGGTCGTACCGCTCTGACCGAGCTGGCGAAGTCTCCGTCGGAGCGTATTCTGGTTGGACTGAAAGCCCAGGCAAAGCGCCCGGCACGTGCGGGTTCGTTCCTTGTCGATGCCGAGGGGCATCAAATCGGTGAGGTAACCTCCGGTATTCCTTCCCCGACCCTGGGTTACCCGATAGCAATGGCATTGGTGAAGCGCGAATTCTCCGAGGTCGGTTCCGAGGTGGACGTGGATATTCGCGGTAAGCGTGCAACTTTCGACGTGGTCTCGCTTCCGTTCTACAAGCGCGAGAAGTAAATACTGCTTCATCTCAGGTAACCCGAGCAAGAGGCATAGGGCGGGTGAATGTGCTGAGGTATATTTACCCGCCCTTCAGCATGTCTGTGTCGGTATATCGACTCGGAGTTTATCGTCCAGGCAAGCCCGGGTGCGCACGCAAACATAATGTCGCCTTAGTTTATCCGTGACTTGAAGTAAGCTAGGATGAACTCAGCAGGTTGCAAGGTGCTCGGTGAGCATAAACCTCAGGGAAAATCAGCAGACGATGAAGGCTGCATACCGTCTTCGGGCGGTTACGTCGGGAGAACCTACAGGTGTACTCCCAGAAGCTAATCCCAATAAACGGACGGACCGCCGCATATAAAACCTGGCGGGCAAGCGCATACTCACACAGATGAAGGAATAATGTGGCACTAGATACTGGCGTTCCAAGTAGTGTGCAAAAACAAGCTGAAGCGCTCGAATACGATATCAGCGTTTTCGAGCTTTTTAGCATCGGCATAGGTCCTTCCAGCTCCCACACCGTAGGGCCGATGCGCGCCTCCAACCGTTTTATCGCCGAACTTATTGACACCAACCTGCTCTCACGCACCACGAAATTGCATATCGACCTGTATGGATCACTCGCCGCAACCGGGGCAGGGCACGGCACCATGAGCGCGGCGCTCAAAGGGCTGTGCGGGCATGTGCCCGAAACTATCTGCCTCACCGAGGCAGACGCCATGATCGAGCGTAATAGCGTGGACGGCACTTTGCCGCTCGCCGGGTATCCTTCCAGTATGTACGGTGCGACGGCTCCCTGCGGCGAGGAGGGCAAAGTTTACGGACCGGTTCTGAACTACCGAGAACTCGATATAACCCTGCGCCCCTTGACCGTGCTTCCGCGCCACACAAACGGTATTAAGATCGCCGCATTCGAGGGCGAGAAGATGCTTTTGGAGCGCACCTATTTTTCCATCGGCGGTGGATTTATTGTCGAAGGTGACGAGCCCGCAACCGGGGGAGCATCCCTGGAACACCCGCCCTACCCGTTCGGTTCCGGTGCTGAGCTCCTAGATATGGCGAACGAGACCGGGATGAGTATTGCCCAACTCAAAATGACGAACGAATGTTCGCTTCGCAGCGAGGCCGAGGTACGCCAAGGAATTCTACACATCTACAAGGTCATGAAGGAATGCATCGGGTCTTCACTATCGCGTGTCGGTTACCTGCCTGGACCCCTCAAGGTACGTTGCCGCGCCGGGGCATGGCACCGCGACCTGATGACCGAAGACCCCAATAAATCGCCCGAATACGCCATCGACTGGGTGAACCTAATCGCGCTCGCCGTGAACGAAGAGAATGCGTTTGGCGGCCGCGTAGTGACGGCGCCGACGAATGGTGCATCCGGCATTATTCCGGCGGTTTTGCACTATGCGATGAACTATACGCCCGGAATACGGCATTGCGGTCGGGGCAAGCGTGAGGATGCGGTGATCGACTTTTTCTTGGCCGCCGCCGCAATCGGGGTGCTGTATAAGAAGCGTGCCTCAATTTCCGGTGCCGAGGTGGGGTGTCAGGGAGAGGTAGGCAGCGCCAGCTCGATGGCCGCCGCCGGTCTTGCTCAGGTTTTGGGCGGTACGAACGAGCAGATTGAAAATGCCGCAGAGATTGCGATGGAGCATAACCTGGGGCTGACCTGTGACCCTGTGGGCGGGTTGGTGCAGATTCCGTGCATTGAACGCAACGCGATGGCCGCGTCGAACGCGGTCACAGCGGCACGCATGGCACTGCGCGGTGACGGTGCGCATCGTGTTTCCCTAGACCAAGTGATCGAAACGATGCGCCAAACCGGCATGGATATGTCGCACCGTTACAAGGAAACCTCAATGGGTGGCCTGGCGGTTAACGTGGTGGAGTGTTAGCTCCAAAACGGTGGGGGAGCGCTCGCCCGGAAGCCGCAGGGGCATTCAGGGCGAGCGTTTTCTTGATCTTTTATTGTGCAGTCGGCTAGAACACCGGTCGAGTGGTTACCGGTACGGCGAAAGACTGGCGATCTCCCACCCAACCGTTTGTTGGTACCATGCTCTATGTGAGCGATCCGGTAGACGTGCCTGCGCTCAAGAAGGCATCGGTAACGTTTAGTTTCGATATGCAGACTATTGACTCTGCCGGGTGGCAGCGTATTCGTGCCGCGATTGATAACTTCCGCTCACCCGATACCGATATTTTTGCCCAGGCAACCCCTTACGTGTACCAGTTCTACCGTATGTATTTTGATATGGCGGATGAGTATGGCTGGGAACAATACTTGCCGGATATTCCCGAATCTCAGGTGTGGACTCTTGTGGATCCTATCTGGGATCGGTGCACGGTTGCCTGGGATAATAACAATGTGCTGATTGTGGTGGAAGCCGAGACTGAGTGGGATGTTGAGCACGGTATGATGATGGTGCTCCAAAACGGCACGAAACTGGTGAAAGTGGGTATGGCGGTTGAGTCTTACACCAACCCTAACGGCAGTATTTTCTTGCGCGAAGAATAGGATTAGCGGAGGAGCGTAAGAGGGCGCTCATACACGATGTCAAAAGCCTAGGAAATATACCGCGGAAGCTTCCGGAAGGGCTATAAAAAGCTCACTTAAACCCGGCGCTTGCATCTGCTGTACGGGTGTGGTAGACAAACGCGCGAGCATAGTGTATCGTTAATATTTACGCTTTCCCTGACCTTTGTGCCTTCATATAGCGGTGGGCACGGGCTGAAGGTGACGTTAAACCGTTCGACATCTACTAGCTTTGCACACCGTTTTCGGGGTCTTCATCATGATGTCTTACGGCTCTGTCGCCGGGAGGCAGATTGCTAACAGACATGTCTGTGGAAGGATCCCCATTTTGGTCGCTTCGAGCACCTCTAACCATGACGCCGCTAACGGTGCGGAAAACAATTCCGACCGTCGTATCTCATTCGCAAAAATTAGTGAACCGCTCAAGGTTCCCAACCTGCTGGCTATCCAGACCGACAGCTTCGACCGCCTCGTGGGTAACGAGCGCTGGGCAAAGCGTCTGGAAAATGCTCAGGCAACAGGTGACACCTCCGTACCTGAGAAATCCGGTCTTGCCGAAATCTTCGAGGAGATTTCCCCGATTCGTGATTTCCAGGAAACCATGCAGCTGTCCTTCTCGGATCCGGAATTCTCCGATCCCAAGTACACCATGGAAGAGTGCAAGGACCGTGACGCAACCTATGCGGCACCCCTGTACGTTAAAGCTGAATTCATGAACCTGACCACCGGTGAGGTTAAGCAGCAGACCCTCTTCATGGGCGACTTCCCGCTCATGACCGAATCCGGTACCTTCGTCATTAACGGTACCGAGCGTGTGGTCGTTTCCCAGCTGGTGCGTTCACCCGGTGCATACTTCGAGAAGGCACCCGACCGCACCTCCGATAAGGACATCTACTCAGCACGCGTTATTCCTTCGCGCGGTGCATGGTTTGAGCTTGAAATAGACAAGCGCGATCAGGTTGGTGTGCGCCTGGACCGCAAGCGTAAGCAGTCTGTGACCGTGCTGTTGAAGGCTCTGGGATGGACCGAGGCAAAGATTCTTGCCGAGTTCGGGAACTATGATTCTATTCGTGCAACCCTAGAGAAGGACTCCGTCTCAACCCGCGACGAGGCTCTGCTCGATATCTACCGTAAGCTCCGCCCGGGCGAGCCCCCAACGGTAGAGGCTGCACAGGCGTTGCTCGACAACATGTACTTCACCCCGCGCCGCTATGATCTGGCGAAGGTTGGCCGTTACAAGGTGAACCGTAAGCTCGGTGTAGATGTTCCTCTTGATTCCCCCGAGGCATCGGTGCTCAGCCAGGACGACATCGCTCAGATGATTCACTACCTTTGCGCCCTGCATGCTCAGGAGAGCAGCATCCCCGGTAAGCGTGACGGCAAGGAAATTTCCGTTAAGATCGATATCGACGATATTGACCACTTCGGTAACCGCCGCATCCGCACTGTGGGCGAGTTGATTGAGAACCAGATTCGCACCGGTCTTTCCCGCATGGAGCGTGTGGTGCGTGAGCGTATGACCACTCAGGACGTTGATTCCATCACCCCGCAGTCCTTGGTGAACATCCGTCCCGTGGTTGCAGCGATTAAAGAGTTCTTCGGTACTTCGCAGCTTTCGCAGTTCATGGATCAGAACAACCCGCTGGCTGGGCTAACCCACAAGCGTCGTCTTTCGGCGCTGGGCCCCGGCGGTCTTTCCCGCGACCGCGCGGGCATGGAAGTGCGCGACGTGCACCCCTCGCACTACGGTCGTATGTGCCCCATCGAAACCCCTGAAGGTCCGAACATTGGTCTGATCGGTTCGTTGGCAACCTACGGGCGTATCAACTCTTACGGCTTTATCGAGACCCCCTACCGCGTGGTTGAAGATGGTAAGGTCACCGACAAGGTGCGTTACCTGACTGCCGACGACGAGAAGAGCGTTATTATTGCGCAGGCAAACGCCCCGCTGACTAACGAGCGTACCTTTGCTGAAGACGAGGTTCTCTGCCGTGCAGGCGATGGTTCTGGCGAGGCCGTGCTGGTTGCCCCTGGCGCTGTGCAGTACATGGACGTTTCCCCGCGTCAGATGGTGTCTGTGGCAACCGCTCTAATTCCCTACCTTGAGCACGATGACGCAAACCGTGCGTTGATGGGCGCTAACATGCAGCGCCAGGCTGTGCCGCTGTTGGAGTCCGAGGCTCCTGTCGTTGGTACCGGTATGGAGAAGTACGCTGCGCTTGACTCCGGCGATTCCGTGCTGGCGAAGAAAGCTGGTGTGGTGTCAGAGGTATCGGCCGATCTGGTGTTGGTCCGCAACGATGACGGCACCACCAGCTCGTACCCGATCATGAAGTTCTCCCGCTCGAACCCGGGCAACTGCTACAACCAGCGTGTTGTGGTGAAGGCCGGTCAGCGTGTGGAGGAGCGTGACGTTATCGCGGACGGCCCTTCGACCGACGGCGGCGAGCTCGCTCTGGGTAAGAACCTGCTCGTGGCATACATGCCCTGGGAAGGTCTGAACTATGAGGATGCTATTATCCTCTCCCAGCGCATGGTTTCCGAAGACGTGCTGACTTCGATTCACATCGAAGAGCACGAAATCGACGCTCGTGACACCAAGCTGGGTCCCGAAGAAATTACCCGCGATATTCCCAACGTTTCTGAGGAAGTTCTCTCTGCACTGGATGACCGCGGTATTATCCACATTGGTGCCGAGGTTGAGGCTGGCGACATCCTGGTCGGTAAGGTAACCCCCAAGGGCGAGACCGAGCTGACCCCCGAAGAGCGCCTGCTGCGCGCAATCTTCGGCGAGAAGTCCCGCGAAGTTCGTGATACTTCTCTGAAGGTTCCCCACGGTGAATCCGGTACCGTGATCGGCGTTCGCATCTTCGACCGCGAAAGCGATGATGAAGACGATCTGCCCCCGGGTGTTAACAAGCTTGTGCGCGTGTACGTTGCGCAGAAGCGTAAGATTACCGACGGCGACAAGCTCGCAGGTCGCCACGGTAACAAGGGCGTTATTTCCAAGATCCTGCCGGTCGAAGACATGCCCTTCTTGGAAGACGGTACTCCCGTTGATGTCATTCTGAACCCGTTGGGCGTCCCCGGTCGTATGAACATCGGCCAGGTGCTTGAGGTTCACACCGGCTGGCTCGCTAAGCAGGGTTGGAAGATTGAGGGTGACCCGGCGTGGCTGAAGAATATGCCGAACTTCCCGAAGGAATCCGGGTCTACCCGTCTGGCGACCCCCGTGTTCGACGGCGCTCATGAGGACGAGCTCTTCGACTTGATGGATCACGCGAACCCGAACCGTGACGGCGATCGTCTGATTACTCGCTCCGGTAAGGCACGTCTGATTGACGGTCGTTCGGGTGAGCCGTTCCCTGACCCGATTTCGGTGGGTTACCAGTACATCCTGAAGCTGCACCACCTGGTGGACGACAAGATTCACGCTCGTTCCACCGGTCCTTACTCAATGATTACCCAGCAGCCGTTGGGCGGTAAGGCACAATTCGGTGGTCAGCGCTTCGGTGAGATGGAAGTGTGGGCGCTGGAAGCATACGGCGCCGCCTACACCCTGCAGGAAATCTTGACCGTCAAGTCTGACGATGTGGCCGGTCGTGTGAAGGTTTATGAGGCGATCGTCAAGGGCGAGAATATCCCCGAGCCGGGCATCCCCGAATCCTTCAAGGTTCTTATTAAAGAAATGCAGTCACTGTGCCTGAACGTCGAGGTACTTTCTACCGACGGGAAGACCATTGAAATGAGCGACTCGGAGGAAGAAGGCTTCCGGGCAGCAGAAGATATGGGCGTGAGCCTAACCCACGAGGAGCCCAGCTCCGTGGATGAGCTCTAATCACAGCCCCTCCTTCGAGGGCAGGGAGTAGTCACGCATGATTTTCGCCCCGCCCATCAACCCCAAGTCTTCGAAACTACAGAAAGAGATTAGGACCGATATGTCCAACGAATCTTCGCTTGGTTTGATGCGAATTGGTCTTGCCACCGCCGACGATATCCGTCGTTGGTCCTACGGCGAGGTCAAGAAACCCGAGACCATCAACTACCGTACCCTGAAGCCGGAGAAGGAAGGCCTCTTCGACGAGCGCATCTTTGGTCCCACCAAGGATTGGGAGTGCTACTGCGGTAAATACAAGCGCGTGCGCTTCAAGGGTATTGTGTGTGAGCGCTGCGGCGTCGAAGTGACCCGCTCTAAAGTGCGCCGTGAGCGCATGGGCCACATTGAACTGGCTGCACCCGTCACCCACATCTGGTACTTCAAGGGCGTTCCATCACGCCTGGGCTACCTGCTTGATTTGGCACCGAAAGACCTGGAAAAGGTCATCTACTTCGCCGCCTACATGATCACGAGCGTGGACGAGGAGGCTCGTCACGAGGATCTGCCGAACCTGCAGGCGGCACACGACCGTGAAAAGCGTGAGCTGGAGTCTCAGCGTGACGCCGATATTGCCGCTATTTCCCGCGAAGTTGAGCAGGAACTAGCTCGTATTGAGGCCGAGGGCGGCAAGAAGACAGCCGAAAAGCGTAAGCTGCGCGATAATGCCGAGCGTCAGATGGCTTCTGTTCGCAAGCGCGCTGATCGTGAAATTGAGCACCTGGAGAAGGTCTGGGATCGCTTTAAGAACCTGAAGGTTGCTGACCTTGAGGGTGATGAGGCGCTCTACCGCTCCATGATCGATAAGTACGGTCTGTACTTTGAGGGTGCAATGGGTGCTGAGGCTATCAAGAAGCGCCTGGAAACCTTCGATCTAGAGGCCGAAGCTGATGCTCTGAAAGAGGTCATTCAAACCGGTAAGGGTCAGAAGAAGACCCGCGCGCTCAAGCGTCTGAAGGTTGTAAACGCCTTCCTGACCACTAATAACTCCCCGCTGGGTATGGTGCTGGATGTTGTTCCGGTTATTCCGCCGGAGCTGCGCCCGATGGTTCAGCTCGATGGTGGTCGCTTTGCGACTTCCGATCTGAATGACCTGTACCGTCGTGTGATCAACCGTAACAACCGCCTCAAGCGCCTGCTGGAGCTGGGCGCCCCCGAGATCATTGTGAATAACGAAAAGCGTATGCTGCAGGAAGCTGTGGATTCGCTCTTCGATAACGGTCGTCGTGGTCGCCCCGTGACCGGCCCCGGTAACCGCCCGCTGAAGTCGCTCTCCGATATGCTCAAGGGTAAGCAGGGTCGTTTCCGCCAGAACCTTCTCGGTAAGCGCGTGGACTACTCCGGTCGTTCCGTAATCGTGGTTGGTCCGCAGCTGGAAATGCATCAGTGCGGTCTGCCGAAGCAGATGGCGTTGGAGCTCTTCAAGCCCTTCGTCATGAAGCGCCTGGTGGACCTTTCGCACGCGCAGAACATTAAGAGTGCTAAGCGTATGGTTGAGCGTTTCCGCCCTCAGGTTTGGGATGTTCTCGAAGAGATCATTACCGAGCATCCTGTGCTGCTGAACCGTGCACCTACCTTGCACCGTCTGGGTATTCAGGCGTTCGAGCCGAAGCTGGTTGAGGGTAAGGCTATTCAGCTGCATCCGCTCGTATGCTCCGCGTTCAACGCTGACTTCGACGGCGACCAGATGGCGGTTCATCTGCCGCTCTCGCCCGAGGCTCAGGCTGAGGCACGCATTTTGATGCTCTCCTCGAACAACATCTTGAAGCCTTCGGACGGTCGTCCGGTAGCTGTTCCTTCGCAGGATATGATCATTGGCTTGTACCACTTGACCACCACACGCGAAGGTGAGAAGAACGAGGGCCACGCATTCTCATCGATCGCTGAAGCTCTGATGGCGATGGATCGTCACGATATTGAGCTGTACACCAAGATTAAGGTGCGCCTCTCTGGTGACGAGTTTGTAGCGCCCGAGGGTTGGGAAGCCCCTGAGGGTTACACGCCTGGCGATCCGATTCTGCTGGAGTGCACCGTCGGTCAGATTCTGTTCAACCAGACTTTGCCGAAGGATTACCCGTGGTTCTCTGGCATTGCAGATAAGAAGGGGTTGGGCAAGCTCATTAACGACCTTGCTGAGAAGTACCCGATGGATATCGTGGCGCGTACCCTGGATAACCTCAAGAACGCTGGCTTCTACTGGGCATCGCGTTCGGGCGTGACCGTCGCCGTTTCTGATATCGCGACCCCGGCGACTAAGCCCGCGATTATGGAACGCTATGAGAAGCAGGCCTCCGCGATTGAAGATGAGTTTGATGTTGGTATGATTGGCGACGACGAGCGCCGTGAGGAACTCATCAAGATTTGGACCGAGGCTACCGATACGGTCGCTGAGGCTATGCGCGAGAATCTGAGCGACAACGGTGGTCTGAATACCATCTACCGTATGGTGACCTCTGGCGCACGTGGTAACTGGATGCAGGTTCGTCAGATTGCGGGTATCCGCGGTCTGGTGTCTAACCCGAAGGGCGAGATTATGCCCCGTCCGATTAAGTCCTCCTACCGTGAAGGGCTGTCGGTGTTGGAGTACTTCATCGCAACTCACGGTGCTCGTAAAGGTCTTGCCGATACCGCGCTGCGTACCGCTAACTCGGGTTACCTGACCCGCCGTCTGGTGGATGTTTCGCAGGATGTGATCGTGCGTGAACACGACTGCGGTACTCGCCGTGGTCTGGTGCTTCCGCTGATCGATGCTGACGGCAACCTCCACCCGGATGTTGAGACTTCTATCCACGGTCGTACTTTGGCAATTGATGTCAAGGACCCTGATGGTAACGTCATCGCATCCGCTGGTGAGGATGTTTCGGACGTACTGATCGAGAAGCTGTTCAAGGCTGGTGTGAAGGAACTGCGTGTTCGTTCTGTGCTGACTTGCGAGTCCAGCATCGGCGTATGTGCCCTGTGCTACGGACGCTCGATGGCATCGAACGTTCTGGTTGATATTGGCGAGGCTGTGGGTATTATTGCGGCTCAGTCCATTGGTGAGCCCGGTACTCAGCTGACTATGCGTACCTTCCACACCGGTGGTGTTGCATCGGCTGACGATATTACCCAGGGTCTGCCCCGTATTCAGGAGCTCTTCGAGGCTCGTACCCCTAAGGGCGTGGCACCGATTTCTGAGGTTTCCGGCCGTGTGACCATTGAGGATACCGAAAAGTCGTACAAGATCGTCGTTACCCCGGATGATGGTTCCGAACCGCAGTCTTACACGGTTCTTCGCCGTGCGGCTTCGAAGCTGCAGACTGGCGACCACGTTCAGGTGGGCGATCAGCTGGCTGCTGGTGCGGTTGATCCGAAGGAGGTTCTGCGTATTCGCGGTCCTCGTGAGGCGCAGAAGCACCTGGTGAGCGAGGTTCAGGGCGTGTATAAGTCTCAGGGTGTAGAGATCCACGATAAGCACGTTGAGGTTATTGTGCGTCAGATGCTCCGCCGCGTGACCGTCATTGAGTCTGGCGATACCGAGCTGCTGCCCGGTGAACTTGTGGACAACATTGTGTTCCAGAAGGCTAACCGCAAGGCGCTCGTCGAGGGCAAGAAACCTGCCGCTGGTCGTCCCGAGATGATGGGTATTACCAAGGCGTCGCTGGCCACCGAGTCCTGGCTGTCTGCCGCATCCTTCCAGGAGACCACTCGTGTTCTCACCCAGGCTGCGATGGAGGCTAAGACCGATCCGCTGCTTGGTCTGAAGGAGAACGTCATCATCGGTAAGCTGGTTCCCGCCGGTACCGGTTTGGCTCGCTACAACGATATTGAGGTTGAGCCCAGCCAGAAGGCGCGTGAGGAGCAGATGCAGGCGTTCGATGGCTTCGGCTACCAGAGCGCGTTTACCCAGCTGGGTGAAGATCCGTACCCCTACGCCAACAGCGGCTACATGGCTGTTCCCTTGGACGAGTACGGCCGCGGTCTTGAGTAAGAATCACATGTGGGGTTCGTAAAGACTCGATCATGAATCGGGCCTAGTAGCCTAGATGATGGAGGCGGTTTCGGGAAGTTCCCGAGACCGCCTCCTGACGTTAGCTAGGGGAGAGGAGCATCCTATCCCAGTATTAAGTGATGAATACCATAATATATTTACTATGCTGGGCGGTGTTCTCTCCGAGTTCAGCTAGATTAACAGGATTTTAACCTGTATAGTCTTTATCCGAAGTACCTAGCCTCGGCGTGGAATTCACCACCGTGATTCCTTGTGATAGTTAATCGTGAGGTCTTGGGTCAACGAATCAATGGCAGTATGGATACCGTCCTTTGGTGTTGCCTGTGCGCTGACACCTAAATGCCATTTTTAAGTGTGCCCAAAAACTTTTTCATCAGAAATAAGTTTAAACTCGCTGAGAGCAAGAACCCGTGTGTCTAGATGGGCTGCGGGCTTCTGTAACCGAGAGCATTTTGTGGCAACACAAAATGCCAGTAAGTTCCCAAGGACTTGAAGACAGATAAGTCCACATAGTAACGGAGAAAACGTGCCTACTATTCAGCAGCTGGTCCGTAAGGGCCGGACTCCCAAGGTCGTTAAGACCAAGGCGCCCGCACTGAAGGGCAACCCTATGAAGCGTGGCGTGTGCACCCGTGTGTACACCACCACCCCGAAGAAGCCGAACTCGGCACTGCGTAAAGTCGCTCGTGTCAAGCTCAACGGTGGTATCGAGGTTACCGCATACATTCCCGGTGAGGGTCACAACCTGCAGGAGCACTCGATTGTGCTCGTTCGCGGTGGTCGTGTGAAGGACCTCCCCGGTGTTCGTTACAAGATCGTTCGTGGCGCTCTGGATACCCAGGGTGTTAAGGGTCGCGGCCAGGCTCGCTCCCGCTACGGCGCTAAGAAGGAGAAGAAGTAATGCCTCGTAAGGGTCCCGCTCCCAAGCGTCCCCTCGTAAACGATCCTGTTTACGGTTCTGCACTGGTTACCCAGCTCATTAACAAGGTTCTGTTGGACGGCAAGAAGTCCGTGGCAGAGCGCATCGTATACGGTGCTCTTGAGGGTGTTGAGAAGAAGACCGGTTCTGACCCGGTCGTCACCCTAAAGAAGGCTATGGACAACATCAAGCCCTCGCTTGAGGTTCGTTCCCGCCGTGTTGGTGGTGCAACCTACCAGGTGCCGGTCGAGGTTCGCCCCGGCCGTTCCACTGCTCTAGCTCTTCGCTGGTTGGTTGGCTTCTCGAAGCAGCGCCGCGAAAAGACTATGACTGAGCGTCTGATGAACGAGATCCTGGATGCCTCCAACGGTCTCGGCGCCGCTGTCAAGCGCCGCGAGGACACTCACAAGATGGCCGAGTCCAACAAGGCCTTCGCACACTACCGTTGGTAATTCTCTGTTCATAGCTTGTCGAGGTTATGGAGCCTGGCAGGCTTTCGGAGTATCTCATTTAGGGAGAAAAACGTGGCACTTGATGTGTACACTGACCTGAACAAGGTCCGCAACATCGGTATTATGGCGCATATTGACGCCGGTAAGACCACTACTACTGAGCGCATCCTGTTCTACACCGGTATTAACCACAAAATCGGTGAGACTCACGATGGTGCGTCAACTATGGACTGGATGGCTCAGGAGCAGGAGCGAGGTATTACTATTACCTCCGCAGCTACTACCTGCTTCTGGAAAGGCAACCAGATCAATATTATCGACACCCCCGGTCACGTTGACTTCACCGTTGAGGTGGAGCGTTCGCTGCGCGTGCTTGACGGCGCTGTAGCGGTATTTGACGGTAAGGAAGGTGTTGAGCCTCAGTCTGAGACCGTGTGGCGTCAGGCTGATAAGTACGACGTTCCCCGCATCTGCTTCGTTAACAAGATGGACAAGATGGGTGCGGACTTCTACTTCACCGTTCAGACTATTATTGATCGTCTGGGCGCTAAGCCGATCGTTATTCAGCTACCCATTGGTGCTGAGAGCGATTTCGTTGGCGTGGTTGACCTGCTCGAAATGAAGGCATACGTATGGCCCGGCGACTCTAAGGGCGACGTGACCATGGGGGCAGAGTACGAGACTCGGGAGATCCCTGCTGACCTGCAGGCTAAGGCTGAAGAGTACCGCGCAGAGCTGATCGAGGCTGTAGCTGAGTCCAGCGAGGAACTTATGGAGAAGTACCTCGAAGGTGAAGAGCTCACGATTGATGAGCTCAAGGCTGGTATTCGCCAGCTGACCATCAACGGCGAGGCATTCCCCGTGCTCTGCGGTTCCGCATTCAAGAACCGTGGTGTTCAGCCCATGCTGGATGCTGTGATCGAGTACCTGCCTTCCCCGCTGGATGTTCCCGACGTTGAGGGCTCTAGCCCTTCGAATGAGGAAGAGAAGCTTACCCGTAAGGCATCTTCGGATGAGCCTTTTGCGGCTCTGGCTTTCAAGGTTGCAGCTCACCCGTTCTATGGTCAGCTCACCTATACCCGCGTGTACTCTGGGCACGCGGCTCAGGGTCAGCAGGTTCTTAACTCGACTAAGGGTAAGAAGGAACGTCTCGGTAAGCTCTTCCAGATGCACTCCAACAAGGAGAACCCGGTTGAGGAAATTACCGCAGGTCACATTTATGCGGCGATCGGTCTGAAGGATACGACTACCGGTGATACTCTGTGCGATCCTGCAAACCCGATCGTGCTTGAGTCGATGACCTTCCCCGCTCCCGTGATCTTCGTGGCTATTGAGCCTAAGACCAAGGGCGACCAGGAGAAGATGTCGACCGCAATTCAGAAGCTCTCCGCTGAGGATCCCACCTTCACCGTGTCGCTGAACGAAGAGACCGGTCAGACCGAGATCGGCGGTATGGGTGAGCTTCACTTGGACATCATTGTTGACCGTATGAAGCGTGAGTTCAAGGTTGAGGCTAACGTTGGTAAGCCTCAGGTTGCATACCGCGAGACTATCAAGAAGACCGTTGAGAAGGTCGACTACACCCACAAGAAGCAGACCGGTGGTTCCGGTCAGTTCGCGAAGGTGCAGGTTTCCTTCGAGCCGCTGCCTCTGGATGGCGAGGAACTGTATGAGTTTGAGGATAAGGTGACCGGTGGTCGCGTGCCTCGCGAGTACATTCCTTCTGTTGACGCTGGTATTCAGGACGCTATGAAGTTTGGTGTTCTGGCTGGTTACCCGATGGTCGGCGTGAAAGCGACCCTGATCGACGGTGCCTACCACGATGTCGACTCCTCTGAAATGGCGTTCAAGATCGCTGGTTCTATGGTCTTCAAGGAAGGCGCTAAGCGCGCTAATCCTGTCCTGCTGGAACCGCTGATGGACGTTGAGGTGCGTACCCCCGAAGAGTACATGGGCGACGTTATTGGCGACCTGAACTCTCGTCGTGGTCACGTGCGTTCCATGGAGGATGCATCCGGCGTCAAGATCGTCAAGGCTCTCGTACCGTTGACCGAGATGTTCGGCTACATTGGCGACCTGCGTGGTAAGACCCAGGGTCGTGCAGTGTTCTCGATGGCATTCGACAGCTACGGCGAGGTTCCCAAGAACGTCGCTGACGAGATCATTCAGAAGAGCCGCGGCGAGTAATTTCCCGTCTCTTCTCTGAGGGTCGCGGGTTGAGATGCCCGTGACCCCTCACTAAAATTTTTAAATAAAAATCCACCATTGAAGGCATGGACAGTTTCATCTCTGCCGCGTAATCCGCTATTCTAGACGCTAGACCGTTTTTTGCGGGTTGCGCCGGAGCGAAGATCCGGGTGCATGTTTTCAATACGTTCTAGGAGGAACACTCTTGGCTAAGGCTAAGTTCGAGCGCTCCAAGCCTCACGTTAACGTCGGTACCATTGGTCACGTTGACCACGGTAAGACCACCCTGACCGCTGCTATCTCCAAGGTTCTGGCTGACAAGTACCCGGACCTGAACGAACAGCGCGACTTCGGTATGATCGACAGCGCTCCTGAGGAGCGCCAGCGCGGTATTACCATTAACATCGCTCACATTGAGTACCAGACTGAGAAGCGTCACTACGCACACGTTGACGCTCCCGGTCACGCTGACTACGTCAAGAACATGATTACCGGTGCTGCACAGATGGACGGCGCAATCCTCGTGGTTGCTGCTACCGACGGTCCCATGGCGCAGACCCGTGAGCACGTGCTGCTCGCTCGCCAGGTTGGCGTTCCCACCCTGCTGGTGGCACTGAACAAGGCTGACATGGTTGATGACGAAGAGCTTCTCGACCTCGTCGAGATGGAGGTTCGTGACCTCCTCTCCTCGCAGGAGTTCGACGGTGATGACGCTCCCGTGATCCGCGTGTCTGCTCTGAAGGCTCTCGAAGGTGACCCCGAGTGGGTTGCTAAGGTCGAGGAGCTTATGGAAGCAGTTGACACCTACATTCCGGATCCGGTTCGTGAGACCGACAAGCCCTTCCTTATGCCCATTGAGGACGTCTTCACCATTACCGGTCGCGGTACCGTTGTGACCGGTCGTGCAGAGCGCGGTACCCTGAAGATCAACTCTGAGGTTGAGATCGTTGGTATCCGCCCCATCCAGAAGACCACCGTGACCGGTATCGAGATGTTCCACAAGCAGCTCGACGAAGCATGGGCAGGCGAGAACTGTGGTCTGCTTCTGCGTGGTCTCAAGCGTGACGATGTTGAGCGTGGTCAGGTTGTTGTGGAGCCGGGTTCCATCACCCCCCACACCGAGTTCGAGGCAAACGTCTACATCCTCTCCAAGGATGAGGGCGGCCGTCACAACCCGTTCTACTCGAACTACCGTCCTCAGTTCTACTTCCGTACCACTGACGTGACCGGTGTTATTAAGCTGCCCGAGGGCACCGAGATGGTTATGCCCGGTGACAACACCGAGATGACCGTTGAGCTGATCCAGCCCATCGCTATGGAAGAGGGCCTCGGCTTCGCTATCCGTGAGGGTGGCCGCACCGTTGGTTCGGGCCGCGTTACCAAGATCATCAAGTAATTGCCGTAGCAACGACAATTCGCTGATGATGCGTTGAACAGTTTGATCTTTCAACGCTAGCGATTTTAGAAGTCCCCCTGCATCATTGAATGCAGGGGGACTTCTACGTTTAACACTCCGCAGTCCTGGAGAGAGGGTGCTTCTATGAGCGATAGTTTATGTTTGGCATCTAACCCCAGTGGCAGTACACCCCCTGACCATAAGCACGGCTGGGGAGGGCGTGCCAGGGTGGATTGGGCACCTTCTTTTAGCGTGTCCTGCTTGGGCAGGCTTTTCTAGAACACGCTAAAAGGCAACGGGGTAAATAGTCCGGGATTGCATTACTTCACCTTACCCGTGCCTCCCTTATCCTCTCCATAAAAAGAGCCTTGATAGTGAATGAAGCGAAGTTTCCAATGCTTTATTCACTATCAAGGCTCTTTTGTAGGAGCTAGAACATCTGTAATATTTTAGGCTTGACTATTTCCGTTCGGGTTGTTGTGCTGTTGTGAGTATCCAGGATACTGTGCCTGACCATTGGGCTGGTTATAGCCTTGGTAAGGTTGCTGCCCTGCCCATGGAGCCTGTCCGTAAGGTGCGGATGCGCCATTCGGAGGAACGAATCCGGCAGGCGCGCCCTGATACGGGTTCTGCGGAAGAATGGGAGCCTGCTTATCCGCTGAAGGCCCCTGATCGCGAGCCAGCAAACGCCATACAACACCAGCAATGAGAAGTACCGAGATAATCATAAGCGTGAGCGGGTTGAGCCCGTTAAGTAGAAGCGCAAGATCTACCGTAACAAGAGCCGCGCTGACAAATACCCAGATACGGTCAAGAACAACGCTGACGAGTGCAGTCAGGAGAATGCCCAAGAGCATGATGACCGCACCTTGCTGAAGGTAACCAGTGCCCCATGCCATGATGGTGAGGAGCCCCTGTAATCCTATAGCCGTGTAGATCAACGCCGCAGAGATACCCTGCTGAGCGGGGCGTTTCTCGATGAGGTTTCGGAGTATCTTAGAAGCCACGACAGCAAGCAGAATGAGGATCGCAGCTTCCAGCAGGCTCTGGAAGAACCCTGTCACCGAGAAATCCAGAAGGATTCGTGTAGTAAATGCCACCGGTGCGGCAACGATGGCTGTTGGCAGCATGCGTTTAGTGCTGACGGAGGCAAAGCTCAAAGCTGTAAGACCCCACAGCAGAGCGCTCTGTACCGTATCTTCGGAAGCAATCGAAGCAAGAGTCCAGAAGGCGATAGCTATGATCGCCGGAATCATCAAAAAGGTGTTGTGCGGGCCGTAGAATCGGGTGCTGTCATTGCGCTGAGAAACCAAATAGTTTTTCGAGGATCGGGTAGGCCCGTGGAGCGGAAGTTGAATAACCTTTGCTGAGTTCTCCAACTGCACGTTGAGAGGCTGAAGCGAATCATACTTGCCGGGGATCTCGCGCTTCAGCAGGGTTGTTAGACCGTAGAGGACCGCACCGCATAGGGTAGCGGCAAGACCCTGGTAGATAACATATTCAGAGAACCGTGCATGATTGAGGTTCAGCATATGATTGGTAACGGTATAACCTGTCAAAAGCAACGCGATAGAGGCGCATACTCGGAGCATAGCCAGGTTTGCTGCTTCCCCGAGCCCCCACAGCACTAGAACAGCAAGGGGGCAGAAGATGGCGGTGAACAGAGCGTTGTCTGAGTACACAAAGGGAGCAATGAAACCGGGCAGGCACGCTGTGTAGAAGATAATGTAAAACACAGTTCGTTCGCGTGGCTGGCGGCGAGTCGTGTACAGAATTCCACTCAGCAGACCTTGAATAAGGAGCAGCCCAGAGGCAGTGAGGAACACCTGATCAGAGGCAATGCTATTGGAAGCCCACAGCACAATGACTGACCACAGCATCGGGAACCTAGACGTCATAAACATAATATGACGTTCCGAGGTTTCTTGAGGAATAATGTAAGACATTCCAAACATATAGATGCTGGTCAGAACCAAAACCCCGACTGCCCACCAGTCCCCAGTGGGGAAGAGGTAGTTCATCGATGTTGCTGCAACGCCTAAACCGCATAACGTGAGATAGATGCAGATGAGAGGCACAATCTTTTGATCTTTATACGCACTCGATGCTCGGAGCGTCAAGAAGCCAAGAGCCAGAACCGCGAGAAGAGCGACAACATAGAGCGAGGTATCAAGGGGTGGGTCAACAACCTCGCGGGGAGTCCACGTGAAGATCGAACGCAGCAGAAAGAATACAACTGCCATGACAAGGTACACCAGAATTTCCCGGAAGGCTGTCAGAGAACGTTTCTGGGGTAGCATCTCGTAACGGAGCGCGGCGAACAACCCAAGAGCGGTAATGGTGAGAGCACCTGCTAGGAGGATACCTCGTACGCCCCATCCGAGCTGAAGCGTAAAGAGCAGGTGCATGGTACCTAGGAAGAGGAATATCTTCGTTGTACTCGATACAAGGAGCTGAGGCAGCTGAAGCTTGCGGGCGGTAAGCATGAGAATGCCCGCTGTTACGAAGTACAGGTAGAAAGCGGATTCGTGCTGGCCTAGCAACATCAGGCTTAACCCACTGCTTATTCCAGCGATCAGGTATACGTACTCCTGAGCGGGGAGGTATTTACGGTATGCAGTAATAATACCCACGCAAAGCACAGCAAATACCCATGCACGCGGAAAGGTAACACCGTCTAGATGTACAAGCAGCATAAATTCTAGCCCAGTTGGGAAAGAATTTATATTGGTCAGAAGTGCATGTGGCATTTCGATAAAAGTGACGAATGCAGCAAAAATAATGCTTATATAGGTATCAATCCGAACATCCCAGCGCATGATGGGATGCTTAGGTAGATTCGCCTTCATTTCACGCTGCATAAGGGGGTACCCTACCAAGACTGCGAGAAGGTGCAGCGCATATAGGCCCATAAGGACTATTGTGACGGTAATAGGCCTCTCTAAACCCCAGCCGAAACTGATCAGGGCGATGAATGGGTAGAGGCGAGCCTGAATGTAGTAGTCAAGCTTGCGTTCCAGAGCGGTAAAGACGAAAGCATGAGCCGACATAACGGAGAAGACTATGCCCATATCAGAGCTACTCATCTGCGGTATAAAGAAGAGCACCACGATCGCTGTGACGGGAACGAAAATACGGGAGGATTCTAAAAGACCCTCACGCAAACCAATAGGTACAAGGCGCGAATTCAGGCGTATGAGCAGGCCCAGGATAATGGCGAGTACTGTGAGCGCGACGAAGTACCACACAAAGGGGAGAGCAGCCACGTTCGTGGCGGCAAGCGCATCCGAGACGAAGAATGAAATAAGAACATAAGCCATCACCCTGTTGCGCATAAAAGAGCAGGCCAGAATAATTGCGGCTGTACCTATGAGTGAGACCAGCAGCCAGATGAGGCTTCCATCATTCCAAAGCCCCAGAACATAGGTTGCGATACCGGTAAGAGGTAAAAGTGCTAAACCTGTGGCGGTGAATGAGTAGGATGCGATGCGCAAACGTGCCACGGTTTTGTAGGTAATAAGACCTGCGCTGTAGAAAAGTAAACTACCTAATCCTAGACCAGCTACACGAAGAATAACGCTGGTCCTATCCTGCGAGGTGATCGAAGTGATGAACAGCGCCGCAGAACCGATGAGGAGCAATGAGCCCAAGTAAAGCAGAACATTAAGGAAAAGGTCTTCGGCACGGCGGCGTGTCAAAGAACGGGTGGTCTGCTGGGGAGCCTGCATCGTTGCCTGTGATGGATCAGAATACCACGTTGTTTGTGGGTTTTGGCCCTGCCAAGGCATCTGTGCCTGAGGGTATGAATACCCGGCTGGTGTCTGAGGAGACTGCCCTGAACCCTGTGGCTGAGTGCCGGAGGGGAATTCGTGGTTGGGGGTAGACATGATATTTACTCCTTTAATGATTTACCTATTTTCACCATAGACGAATGCGGAGCATAGATTCTTTGATTTGATGCTTTATTCGGCATAGAGGTTTCTGGAAAAAGAATGAGAGAATCCTGAATGTGAAATAACCGCATTTTTAAGGAGTAATTCTGGTTTTCGAGATTTCCTCTTGATAAATTCTCTGGACACTCAAACGATATGAAAAAATAAAATAATGAACCTCAGCATGAGAGTCAGGCAGGACTGCGAAGCAAAGGCATGTATCCTTGCCAGTAATTGTGTTTTTAACAACAACCTTTGAATCTGCTTGCGTGAGATGGTGAGTTTTGAGAGAATGGACGACGTTGTAAAAGCGTTTATCTGTTCTAGATAAGCCCACATATGACCCGGTCCGAGGAATGAAGGGACGAGTCTGTCTTACGGCAGGCGACACGCCCGAGTTCGGGGGTCGGTGCCCATGCGGGGTGAGGAACCCGGTTTCACCGGATTCAGTCCGTGGTGGGCGGCGCACGTGATGAATATATCGCGTTCCTTAAGCGCCATGATAAGGGGCACAAGCTCCGATACAGGGAATACATCAAGAAAGAGAGTCCGACAGATGGCGGGACAGAAAATCCGCATCCGTCTGAAGTCCTATGATCACGAGGTCATTGATTCTTCGGCACGGAAAATCGTCGAAACGGTAAAGGGTGCAGGCGCAACTGTGGTTGGCCCCGTGCCGTTGCCGACCGAGAAGAACGTATACTGCGTTATTCGTTCTCCCCATAAGTACAAGGACAGCCGCGAGCACTTCGAGATGCGTACGCACAAGCGTCTGATCGACGTTGTTGATCCGACCCCTAAGGCTGTTGATGCCCTCATGCGTCTTGACCTGCCGGCAGACGTGAACATCGAGATCAAGCTGTAGAGGATCGCATCTCATGACTAACAAATTCGAGCGCCAGGTGAAGGGTCTGCTGGGTACTAAACTTGGCATGACTCAGGTCTGGGACGAGGACGGCAAAGTTGTGCCGGTGACCGTCGTCAAGGCCGATTCTAACGTTATTACTCAGATCCGTAACCAGGAAACTGACGGCTACCACGCTGTGCAGATCGGTTTCGGTTCCATCGATTCTCGCAAGGTTACCAAGCCTCTGGCTGGTCACTTCGAGAAGGTCGGTGTTACTCCCCGTCGTCACCTCGTCGAACTGCGCACCGCAGACGCTGCTGAGTATTCCCTCGGTCAGGAATTGACCGTTGAGATGTTCGAGCCCGGTCAGAAGGTAGACGTCGTTGGCAAGACCAAGGGTAAGGGTTTCGCAGGTGTTATGAAGCGTCACGGCTTCAAGGGTGTTGGCGCATCGCACGGTCAGCACAAGAACCACCGTAAGCCCGGTTCCATTGGTGGTGCATCCTATCCCGCACGCGTGTTCAAGGGTATGAGCATGGCTGGCCGTATGGGCGCAGCTCGTCACACCACTTTGAACCTGACTATCCAGGGTGTGGACGCAGAGAACAATGTCCTGCTGATCAAGGGTGCAATCCCCGGTCCTAAGGGCGGCGTTGTTCTGGTTCGTACCGCTGTGAAGGGAGCCTAGTACATCATGGCTGTCAAAACCCTTAAGGTAGATCTGCCCGCAGAGATTTTCGACGCGCAGGCATCCGTACCCCTGCTGCACCAGGTTGTCGTTGCACAGCTTGCTGCCGCACGTCAGGGTACCCACAAAACCAAGAACCGTGGTGAAGTTTCCGGTGCAGGCCGCAAGCCCTTCAAACAGAAGGGTACCGGTAATGCACGTCAGGGCTCCATCCGCGCTCCGCATATGACCGGTGGTGGCGTGGTGCACGGTCCGACCCCGCGTAACTACGCACAGCGCACCCCCAAGAAGATGATCGCCGCAGCACTGCGTGGCGCTCTCTCTGACCGCGCTCGTCACGACCGCATCCACGTGGTGGAGAACTTCATCTCTGGTGAGACTCCCTCAACTAAGGCTGCTAAGGCTGCATTCGCAGAGCTTACCGATCGCAAGAATGTTCTGTTCGTTATCGATCGTGCAGAGGATGTGCTGGCACTGTCCGCACGTAACCTGCAGAAAGTTCACGTGCTCTACGCAGATCAGCTCAACACCTACGATGTGCTGGTTTCGGATGACGTAGTCTTCACCAAGGCGGCATACGACGCATTCGTAGCTGCTAATCAGAAGAAGGAGGGCGCTAAGTAATGAGCGTTTCCACCAAGTCTGTGTACGACGTAATTATCGCTCCTGTTGTTTCTGAAAAGAGCTATGGACAGATCGACGAAGACAAATACACTTTCGAGGTCGCTCCGGACTCAAATAAGCTTGAAATCAAGCAGGCTATCGAAACAATCTGGGACGTCAAGGTTGCTTCCATCAATACTATGAACCGTAAGGGCAAGCGGAAGCGCACCCGTTTCGGTTGGGGCTCTCGTAAGGACACCAAGCGTGCCATCGTGACCCTCAAGGAAGGCCGTATCGACATCTTCGGCGGTCCGCAGGCATAAGGCTTGCGGAGACCACTTTAACGAAGGAAAGAAATATCTCACATGGGTATTCGTAAGTATAAGCCGACGACCCCGGGTCGCCGCGGTTCGAGCGTTGCTGATTTCGTTGAAATCACCCGCTCCACCCCGGAAAAGTCCCTGCTTCGTCCGCTTCACAAGACCGGCGGCCGTAACAACACCGGTCGTATCACCACTCGTCATAAGGGTGGCGGACACAAGCGTCAGTACCGTCTGATCGACTTCCGCCGTCACGATAAAGACGGGGTGAATGCACGCGTTGCGCACATCGAGTACGATCCAAACCGTACCGCACGCATCGCACTTCTGCACTACTTCGATGGTTCTAAGCGCTACATTATCGCTCCGAACAGGCTCTCTCAGGGCGACATCGTCGAGTCTGGCCCTTCAGCCGACATCAAGCCCGGCAACAACCTGCCCCTGCGTAACATCCCCGTAGGTACCGTGCTCCACTGTGTTGAGCTCCGTCCCGGTGGTGGCGCAAAGCTGGCACGTTCC
This sequence comes from Rothia sp. HMSC058E10, assembly GCF_001809415.1. Taxonomy (NCBI): domain Bacteria; kingdom Bacillati; phylum Actinomycetota; class Actinomycetes; order Micrococcales; family Micrococcaceae; genus Rothia; species Rothia sp. HMSC058E10. The sequence continues at coordinate 77,786 of NZ_KV797609.1, forward strand.
GCTGGTGCTTCGGTTCAGCTGGTTGCTAAGGAAGGCAAGTACGGTCAGCTCCGTCTGCCCTCCGGCGAAATCCGTAACGTGGATGTTCGCTGCCGTGCAACCGTGGGCGAGGTTGGCAACGCAGAGCAGTCCAACATCAACTGGGGTAAGGCAGGCCGCAACCGCTGGAAGGGCATCCGTCCGACCGTTCGCGGTGTGGTTATGAACCCGGTTGACCACCCGCATGGTGGTGGTGAGGGTAAGACCTCCGGTGGTCGTCACCCGGTTAACCCCAATGGTAAGCCCGAGGGTCGTACTCGTCGTCCCAATAAGGAAAGCGACAAGCTCATCGTTCGTCGCCGTCGTACTGGCAAGAAGCGCTAAGGAGCCTGACACATGCCTCGTAGTTTGAAGAAGGGCCCTTTCGTTGATCAGCACCTCTACCTGAAGGTAGCGGCTCAGAACGAGAAGGGCACCAAGAATGTTATTAAGACTTGGTCCCGTCGCTCGATGATTATTCCCGATATGCTCGGGCACACCATCGCAGTGTACGACGGACGCAAGCACGTACCGGTATTCATTACCGAGTCGATGGTTGGGCACAAGCTCGGCGAGTTTGCACCCACCCGCACTTTCCGCAGCCATGTGAAGGACGACCGTAAGGGTAAGCGTCGCTAATCGGATAATCCGATCAGTTACGTTTCCTTTTCGGCATAAGACGAAAGAGAGATAGGCAATGGAAGCCAAGGCATCAGCGCGTTTTGTTCGCGTTACGCCTATGAAGGCCCGCCGTGTCGTCAACCTGATCCGTGGTAAGCAAGCGGAAGAGGCTCTGGCGATTCTGAAATTCGCACCCCAGGGTGCTTCAGAACCGGTATATAAAATCGTTGCTTCGGCAGTAGCAAACGCTCGCCAGAAGGCGACCCAGGAAGGTCTGCCGTTCCGCGAGGAAGAGCTGTTCATCAGCGAAGCATTCGTGAATGAAGGTCCGACCATGAAGCGCATTCAGCCCCGCGCGCAGGGTCGTGCATACCGTATCAATAAGCGCACCAGCCACATCACCGTGGTAGTTGCTACCCCGGAGAAGGAGGAGGACCGCTAAATGGGTCAGAAAATTCACCCGAACGGTTTCCGACTGGGCATTACCACCGAGCACGTCTCCAAGTGGTTCGCTGATTCTAACAAGCCCGGCGAGCGTTACGCAGACTTCGTTCGTGAAGATGTGAAGATCCGCGAGCTTTTGGCAAAGAACCTGGATCGTGCGGGCGTTGCAAAGGTTGAGATTGAGCGTACCCGTGACCGTGTGCGTGTGGATATCCACACCGCTCGTCCCGGTATCGTCATCGGCCGCCGTGGCGCTGAAGCAGACCGCATCCGTGGCGAGCTTGAGAAACTGACCGGCAAGCAGATTCAGCTGAACATTCTTGAGGTTTCTAACCCCGATCTGTCAGCTCAGCTGGTTGCTCAGAGCATTGCAGAACAGCTTGCAGCGCGTGTTGCATTCCGCCGTGCTATGAAGAAGGCAATCCAGTCCGCACAGCGTGCAGGCGCAAAGGGTATTCGTATCCAGTGCTCCGGTCGCTTGGGTGGCGCTGAAATGTCCCGTTCCGAGTTCTACCGTGAAGGTCGTGTGCCCCTGCACACCCTGCGTGCGAACATCGATTACGGTTTCTTCGAAGCCAAGACTACCTTCGGTCGTATTGGTGTGAAGGTCTGGATCTACAAGGGCGACTTGACCGACAAGGAACTGGCAGCTCAGCAGGCAGCCAACAACCGTCGCGGCAACCGCCGTGATGGTGATCGCCGCCGCTCCGGTGGCCGTGGTCCCCGTCGTGAACGCCGCAACGAGAATGCTTCGGCAAACACCGAAGCCAAGACTGCAGAGAACGGTGAGGCATAAATGCTTATTCCCCGTCGAGTAAAGTTCCGTAAGCAGCACCACCCCAAGCGTCATGGTCTCGCAAAGGGCGGCACCGAGGTTAGCTTCGGTGAATGGGGCATTCAGGCTCTTTCGCCCGCATATGTGACCAACCGTCAGATTGAGGCTGCACGTATTGCAATGACCCGTCACATCAAGCGTGGCGGTAAGGTCTGGATCAACATTTACCCGGACCGTCCGTTGACCAAGAAGCCTGCCGAAACTCGTATGGGTTCCGGTAAGGGTTCACCCGAGTGGTGGGTCGCTAATGTTAAGCCCGGTCGAGTCATGTTTGAGATCGCCGGTGTATCCGAAGAGGTGGCTCGCGAGGCGCTGCGCCTGGCAATCCACAAACTCCCGATGAAGGCACGTGTTGTGCGTCGCGAAGGTGGTGAATAAGCGAGATGGCAGTTGGATCCAAGGATCTGAGCATCGATAAGCTCGCAGAGCTCTCCAACGAAGAGCTGGCTGCAAAGCTGAGCGAATCGAAGAAGGAACTCTTCAACATCCGTTTCCAGGAAGTCACCGGTCAGGCTAACGCTGGTCGTCGCCGCACCATCAAGCGTGATATCGCACGTATCTACACCGTGCTGCGTGAGCGCGAGCTCGGTATTCGTCCCGCAACCGAAGGTGAGTCCAAGTGAGTGAAGTAAAGAACGAAGAGCGCGGCTACCGTAAGTCCCGCCGCGGCTACGTTGTCTCCGACAAGATGGACAAGACCGTTGTCGTCGAGGTCGAGGATCGCGTGAAGCACGCACTCTACGGCAAGGTTATGCGCCGTAGCTCTAAGATCAAGGCACACGACGAGCAGAATGTCTGCGGTGTTGGTGACTATGTTCTGTTGGCAGAGACCCGTCCGCTGTCCGCTACCAAGCGTTGGCGTGTCGTGGAGATCCTAGAGAAAGCTAAGTAAGCACCTGGGACTCTGCTTGAGCACTATATGAGGTAGGGCCTCTTCCCCATAATTCCGTGGGGGAGAGGCCCTACCTCTATGTTCTATACGTCTCTTATATGAAAGATGTACAGATGATGAAACGAAATATGTTCACAGTACTTTATGAAAACTTTACTTTTTGAATATGGTTGAAAATCCGCTCTAGTATTGCTTACTATCTAAGGTACGCTTACTAAGTAAAACCTATATTTGACGTGGTTTCGCTGATTAGTGAGCCTCTAGGGCGTTATGCCCTCCGACACACTGCATACTGAGGAACACAGACATGACTCCTTCATCTAATCACGGCGTATCTCGACCCACGCAGAGAGCACTAGCATCTGCTGGAACCGTATCGCTTGTGGTGGCATCGTTAAGCGCGATACCTGCATCGTTTGCTAATGAGCAACAGCCCGCTCCCCACGACACCAGTTCTGGTTGCCGTAATATTGCGATCACCGCTGATCGATACCAGGGGCTTCCGGGCGAATATCAGCTGGCATATTCCAACTACACCCGGAACCTTTATACAACATTCTCAAATGGACGTCCGCCCGTTTACACCGGCGGCGTTGGGGTGTGGACAACCTACGGCGAAATCCCAACCCTCGATGAAGTTATGCTGCCGGGAACCGTAGATTTTGTACCCAGCGGGCAGACCGAAGCGACAAGTAAGCAGCTTGCTTCTCCTGACGGTATTGCGATTGATGATGCACACGGCACCATCTGGGTAACCCAGACTCGTACCAACTCGGTAACCGTGTACGATCTGTACACCAAGAAGGAACTGTGGACCAGCTACGATGCGCAGAATCCGGAAAACGGGGCTGTATCGCGTCCTCGTGAGGTTAAGGTTGATGCGAAGTCAGGGAAAGCATTCGTATCTGGTTCTGGCGGCGTTACTGTGTTTGACCTGAAGAGCCACCAGGTTATTCAGAAGATTAACTTTACTAGGTCCGATGGCTCTGCTGATACGGGTATGAATATGGAGCTGGATTCCGAAGGCGGTCGCCTCTACGTACCTTCGCTGAATTCGGGAACGTTGAAGGTTATTAATACCGAAACTCTCGCCGTAGAGCAGACTATCGAGCTGCATAAAGAAGTGGCGGACGCGCAGCTGCGTCCCTCCGACGTAACGATTGATAAGTCTCTGGGTGAAATCTATGTGTCGTCCCAGGGGGATATGGACCGTGAGACGAAAGTTTCTAAGGGAAACTCCGGTGTCACGGTTTACGATTTGAAGACGGGCGAATATAAGAAGAGCATTAACTTCGGGAAGCAGACGCTTGCGGTTACTGCCGACGAAGAGCATGACGTGGTTTACGCTACCGATTTTGCCACCGGAAAGATTGGAGTTATTGACGGCCGTACTGGTTCCATCACGCATGAAGTGAGCACGGGTGCAGAAGGTGGAGCTAACGACGTTCTCGTAACCCCCGAAGGCGAAGTCTACGCGGTTGTCAGAGACAAGTTTGCCGATAACGTGACGACCGGGTACACGCTGGATCCCACCACGGGTAAATTTAAAGAGGCGGCAAGCACTGAACCCAAGGGTGAGAACGGGGCAGATACTCCGATCGTGGTAAATTCCCTTGTCAAGATTACTCCGACGTTTACTCCTGTTCCAAACATCCCTCAGTGTGATCCCGTGCAGACTCAGCAGGTTGTCGCCACGACTTCAACAGCAGGCGTTGTATATCCTAGGGGCACCAGCACTGCTCCCTCACAAACCTCTAATGGTGATACCCCCGTTTTCTCGGATGTTCCTGAAGGGTATCCCTTTTACGCCGATATTCAGTGGTTGGCGCATCAGCGGCTTTCTTTTGGGTGGGCTGATGGTACCTATCACCCCCAGCAGCCGGTAGATCGTGGGGCTATGGCAGCATATTTTTACCGCATGGCGGGCTCTCCTGAGGTAGCACTTCCTGAGACCTCACCTTTTAAAGATGTCGATTCGTCACATCCTTTCTATAAAGAGATTGTGTGGATGTCTCAACAGGGCATTACAACCGGATATGAGGATGGATCCTACCGTCCCAATGCATCGGTAAATCGTGGAGCGATGGCGGCTTTCTTCTTCCGTTATGCGAAGGTGACAAACTATGAGGCACCGCAGACTCCTCAGTTCAAGGATGTCGATCGCAATAATCCGTTCTACCGCGAGATTTCCTGGTTTAAAGACCAGCACATCACGACTGGCTGGGGTGACGGCACTTTCCGTCCGAACGAGCCTATCCAGCGTGCTGCGATGGCAGCTTTCATCCACCGATTCGCCGTCAAATAAATAAGAGGCGACACAAGCGAATACGTGGTTACTGAGGCGGTGCTTACCCCATGGTCGTGGGGTGGGCGCCGTCTTGTTACTGTTATTTGGAGTACTTGAGATGGATTCATTGCTTAAGTGAATGTGGGCATGAGAAAACCATGATCTTGAGTGAGTACCGCTGCTATTTTGCCTAAATAGTAGAGAATAACGCCGCGACCTTCGACGGTGGCGGCGTTATTTGACAGTTAAAAGCGGTTCGGCTCCTGCAGACGGACTAGCAAGGAATATGGGACCCAAGAAATCTGTCTGATAAGAGCCGAACCTGTAAAATGACGCAAGCGTCTTAACCATTATGATGCAAACTGTTAGATTTTGCATCATGTTCGCGAGTAAAAGAGAAAAAATCTTGTTAATTCATGAAGTTATCTACCTTTATATCCGTAATGTGTCTAATATGCAGGTACACGAGTCTTAAGCGTCATGAGCCAGTTTCATTCAGGAAGTACAGAGCTGCGGGTGTTTTATAGATTATGTTGCGTTATGGTGCTGGTAGGAACTTACCTAAGGGGAACCTGAAGAGTCTGACAATGATACTCCCGATGCGACGGTTAGGGTGACCGCAAGGCGGTGCCATTCAGTGGATACCCCCGCGCTGTCTTCTAATAACCTGAGAATGTATGCATTGAAGCCCGATATAATGCGCTATGCCTCACGATAAATCCTTTGAAATATCAGGAAAATTCCGGTAAAGTTTTAAGACTGTGTGGCTATACCCAGATATAGTCTCATAACCACGGGTTTCTCGTGCCAGTGCATAATGCCGCTATAACGGGTGGATACGCCCGCTTACGCGGGTCCAAATGTTCCTGGCATGGGTTACCCCAGGCGTTTCCGCTAACCCGCGCATCCTTATGATGCTGTGGGCCCGGGGCGTCAATCAATCCCGTAAAAATGTTCCGCAAGGCTGGCTCGCGCCTGAAGGCGAGTCGGAACCGGCGAGACGACAGGAGAAATATGATTCAGCAGGAGTCGCGACTGAAGGTCGCCGATAACACTGGTGCGAAGGAAATCCTGACCATCCGTGTGCTTGGTGGTTCCTCGCGTCGCTACGCAGGCATCGGCGATATTATCGTCGCAACCGTCAAGGATGCAATTCCTGGCGGCACTGTTAAAAAGGGTGACGTTGTGAAAGCAGTCGTCGTCCGTACCAAGAAGGCAACCCGTCGCGCAGACGGATCCTACATCAAGTTCGACGAGAACTCAGCAGTTATTCTGAAGAACACTGATGGTGATCCCCGTGGTACCCGTATCTTTGGTCCCGTTGGTCGTGAACTTCGCGATAAGAAGTTCATGAAGATTGTTTCGCTGGCTCCGGAGGTGCTCTAACTTATGGCTAAGATCAAGTCCGGCGACCTGGTTCAGGTTATTTCCGGTGCAGACAAGGGTAAGCAGGGCAAAGTTCTGAAGGTTATCCCTAAGGAAAACCGCGTGATTGTTGAGGGCGTTAAGGTCGTCACCAAGCACACCAAGGCAAACCCCGTAACCGGCGCAGCAGGCGGTATTCAGAAGGTGGAGGCACCGATTCACGTTTCGAACGTGGCAATCGTTGATCCTGAGACCGAGAAGCCGACCCGTGTTGGTTTCCGCGAAGAGACTGTAGAGCGTAATGGCAAGCAGCGTACCGTTCGCGTGCGCGTTGCTAAGCGTTCGGGGAAGGATATCTAATGAGCGAGACCAAGATTACCCCCCGCTTTAAGACCAAGTACGCTGAGGTTGTCGTCCCCGCGCTGCAGGAAGAGTTCAAATACCAGAACGTCATGCAGACCCCGAAGTTCGTTAAGGTCGTTGTAAACATGGGTGTTGGCGAGGCAGCTCGCGATGCAAAGCTCATGGACGGCGCTATCCGCGATCTCACCGCTATTACCGGTCAGAAGCCGGTTGTAACCCGTGCCAAGAAATCCATCGCACAGTTCAAACTGCGTGAAGGCATGCCAATCGGCGCACACGTTACCCTGCGTGGCGACCGCATGTGGGAGTTCCTGGACCGCCTGGTTACCCTGGCTCTGCCCCGTATCCGCGATTTCCGCGGTCTTTCCGATCGCCAGTTCGACGGTAACGGCAACTACACCTTCGGCCTCACCGAGCAGTCCATGTTCCACGAAATCGATCAGGATTCGATCGACCGCGTGCGTGGTATGGATATCACTGTGGTGACCAGCGCCAAGACCGACGATGAAGGCCGTGCCATGCTTAAGGCACTGGGCTTCCCGTTCAAGACCAACTAACGACTACGTTGCAGGTCCAGAGTCTGTTACCGCAGATTAGGGAAACCGCAACGAGGAAGGGCTACAGCCCAAAATGACTATGACTGATCCGGTCGCAGATATGCTGACCCGTTTGCGCAACGCAAACTCCGCATACCACGACACCGTATCTATGCCCTACTCGAAGCTCAAGGCTCGCATCGCCGAGATCCTGAAGGCTGAGGGCTACATTGCCGATGTTAAGGAAGAGGAAGCAAAGGTTGGCAAGACCCTGACCCTCGTTCTTAAGTACGGTCCGTCCCGCGAGCGTTCCATCGCTGGCGTGCGTCGTATTTCCAAGCCGGGCCTGCGTACATACGCAAAGTCCACGAACCTGCCTCGGGTTCTGGGTGGTCTCGGTACCGCTATTCTGTCCACCTCCTCGGGTCTGCTCACTGATAAGCAGGCTGCGAAGAAGGGTGTGGGCGGCGAAGTTCTCGCCTACATCTGGTAGTCGGTTAGAAGAGAAAGGAAGAGAAGAATGTCACGTATTGGACGTCTCCCCATCTCGGTTCCAGCCGGCGTTGAGGTAAAGGTCGATGGCAACCTGGTGACCGTTAAAGGTTCCAAGGGTGAGCTAAGCCACCAGGTGGCTTCCCCCATTACTGTTGCTCTAAACGACAATGAAATCGCGGTATCGCGCCCGAACGACGAGCGTGTTTCTCGCTCGCTGCATGGTCTGACTCGTACCCTGATTCAGAACATGATTATCGGTGTGACCAACGGCTATGAGAAGAAGCTGGAAATTGTTGGTACCGGTTACCGTGTGACCGCGAAGGGTAACGACCTGGAATTCGCTCTAGGTTACTCCCACCCGATTAGCGTTTCTGCACCCGAAGGTGTTTCCTTCGCCGTGGAAGGCGCTAACAAGCTGACCATTTCGGGTATCGATAAGCAGCTCGTCGGTCAGGTTGCAGCAAACATTCGTGGTCTGCGTAAGCCCGATCCCTATAAGGGCAAGGGTGTTCGCTACGCAGGTGAGCACATCCGCCGCAAGGTCGGAAAGGCTGGTAAGTAAACATGGCTATCAAGTCGAAGGCATCGCAGCGTGCACGCCGTCACGCTCGCATCCGCAAGTATGTTTCGGGTACCGCTGCGCGTCCGCGCCTGTGCGTCACCCGTTCGAGCCGTCACATGTTCGTTCAGGTTATCGACGATGTCAAGGGCGTGACCCTGGCCTCCGCCTCCACTATGGAAGCAGAGCTTCGTGCCGCAACCGATCTGGACAAGACCGCTAAAGCAAAGCGCGTTGGTGAGCTTATAGCAGAGCGCGCTAAGGCAGCCGGTATTGAAACTGTCGTGTTTGACCGCGGCGGCAACAAATACCACGGTCGTGTTGCAGCAGTTGCTGATGGCGCACGTGAAGGAGGTCTGGCACTCTAATGAGCGAACAGAACGTAAAGGAAACTCAGGTGAGCGAAGCAGTAGCAGCTGAAACCGCTGAGACTTCCAAGCAGCGCGAAGAGCGCCGCAACAGCCGCGGCGAGCGTCGCGGTCGCGGTGATCGTAAGAACCGCGCACGCGAGGAGGAAAAAGATAAGTACATCGAGCGCGTGGTAACCATCAACCGTGTGTCCAAGGTCGTTAAGGGCGGTCGTCGCTTCAGCTTCACCGCTCTGGTAGTTGTCGGTGACGGCAACGGTATGGTCGGCGTTGGCTACGGCAAGGCTAAGGAAGTTCCAGCAGCTATTGCCAAGGGTGTTGAGGAAGCTAAGAAGAACTTCTTCCGTGTACCTCGCATCGAGAACCGCACCATTCCCCACCGCGTACAGGGTGAGGAAGCAGCAGGCGTTGTGATGCTCCGCCCGGCAACCGCTGGTACCGGTGTGATCGCTGGTGGTCCGGTGCGTGCAGTGCTCGAAGCAGCAGGTATCCATGATGTGCTGTCGAAGTCTCTCGGTTCCTCGAACCAGATCAACATTGTTCACGCAACCGTTGCAGCACTCAAGCAACTGGAAGAGCCTCTGGCAGTTGCAGCCCGTCGTGGTCTGCCCAACGATGAGGTTATCCCCAGCTACCTGCGCAACACCAAGTCCGATAAGGCAGGTGCGTAATGGCTAAGCGTATTCAGCCCAGCGACGCAAAGCTGGAAATTACCCAGGTTAAATCCTATGTTGGTCAGAAGCAGAATATGCGCGACACCCTACGTTCCCTCGGTCTGAAGCGCCCGGGCAACAAGGTAGTGCGCACTGCCGACCCCGTCACCGTTGGCATGGTTAACACCGTTGCTCACCTGGTGAAGGTTGAGGAGGTCAAGTAAGATGGCAGACGCTATCAAGATTCACGATCTGCGCCCGGCACCGGGTGCCCACAAGGCAAAGACCCGCGTAGGCCGCGGTGAAGGCTCCAAGGGTAAGACCGCAGGTCGCGGTACCAAAGGTACCAAGGCTCGTTACCAGGTTCGTCCAGGCTTCGAGGGCGGTCAACTTCCGTTGCACATGCGCCTGCCGAAGCTGCGCGGATTCAAGAACCCGTTCCGTACCGAGTACCAGGTTGTTAACCTGAAGCGCATTCAGGAACTGTTCCCCGAAGGTGGCGAGGTCACCGTCGAGGCCCTAGTCGCTAAGGGCGCCGTTCGTAAGAACGAGCTTGTGAAGGTTCTGGGCGACGGCGACATCACCGTTAAGGTGAACGTTGTGGTTGATAAGGCTTCTGCATCCGCAATCTCTAAGATTGAGGCGGCAGGCGGTTCTGTAACCGTTAAGTAGTCTTCAGACTCACTAGATGGCTCCCGCACATGAGGCGGGGGCCATCTTCTTTGAGCAGCAAGAGTCTGCATTAAAGCTTTTATGATGTATTTAACGTCTCAGAAATTCTAGAAAATTCATCTTAAATAACGCTCACAGAATACAAAATACACATATCTCGCGCCGTGGTTATCGACAACACCGGTGAACAGGCTAGACTGGAAGGTATGTGTTTAGCGTGTTCCTAACATCTGTGTTAGCGAATACATACCCCAAGATCTTCAGGAGGACATGTGCTTAGCGCGTTCGGGCGAGTCATTAAGACCGCCGACCTGCGACGTAAGCTGCTGTTTACCCTAGGCATGATTGTGCTGTACCGTATGGGCACCTTCATTCCCGCCCCTGGTATTTCCTACGGCACGGTTCAGCAGTGTCTTAACGCCAACCAAACTCACGGTGGCGCCTACGACATCATCAACCTGTTCAGCGGTGGTGCACTCCTACAGCTTTCTATCTTCGCGCTGGGTGTGATGCCCTACATTACGGCAAGCATTATTATTCAGCTGTTGCGCGTGGTCATTCCTCGTTTCCAAGAGCTGCACGATGAAGGGGCTCAGGGACAGGCCAAACTCACTCAATACACCCGTTATCTCACTATCGCTCTTGCGCTTCTCAACGCTACCACGATTGTGTCTATGGCACGCTCTGGCGTGCTTCTGGGGAACTGCCCCGGTATTATCCCGCAAGACGATGTGCTGCACATCCTGGTTATTATCATTACTCTGTGTGCCGGTACCGGCGTCATCATGTGGATGGGAGAGCAAATTACTGAGCGCGGCGTGGGCAATGGCATGTCTTTGCTTATCTTCACCTCAATTGCTTCCTCATTCCCGAATGCTCTGGGCTCAATCCTGGAACAGCAGGGTCCGTTCGTCTTCTGGTCCGTGTGCCTTGTGGGCCTTGCCGTGATGCTTGCTGTGGTCTACGTGGAGCAGTCTGTACGCCGCGTTCCCGTGCAATACGCTAAACGCATGATTGGTCGCCGTACTATTGGCGGTACCAGCACCTATATTCCGCTCAAAGTCAATATGGCGGGCGTTATTCCCATCATCTTTGCCTCCTCACTGCTGACTTTGCCTGGTATTATCGCGCAGTTCAATACACCACAGGGCGGTGCAGCACCCCCCGAATGGGTGAACTGGGTAAATACTTACCTTACGAGGGGCGATCATCCGCTGTACATCGCTCTGTACTTCCTGCTGATTCTTGGATTCACGTATTTCTATGTTGCGGTGACTTTCGATCCGGTCGAGGTTGCAGACAATATGAAGAAATATGGCGGCTTTATTCCGGGTGTTCGCGCGGGTAAGCCCACTGAACGTTACCTCAGCTATGTGCTAACCCGCATTACACTGCCGGGTTCGCTTTACCTCGCTGTGGTTTCCATGATTCCGCTTGTTGCGTTGGTTCTCTTCAACGCAAACCAGAACTTCCCGTTCGGCGGTGCATCGCTGCTGATCGTGGTGGGTGTTGGTCTTGATACTCTCAAGCAGGTCAGCGCCCAGCTTCAACAACGAAACTATGAAGGATTGCTTCGATGAACCGTCTTCTGATCATAGGCCCTCCCGGTGCCGGTAAAGGCACTCAGGCCGTCAAGATTGCTGAGGAGCTGAAGATTCCCGCGATTTCGACCGGCGATATTTTCCGGAAGAACATTAAGGAAGAGACCGAGCTCGGTAAGGAAGCGAAGTCGTATATTGACTCCGGCAACCTCGTGCCCGATTCTGTTACGAACAATATGGTGCGTGCTCGCCTTGACGAAGCCGATGCGGCACACGGTTTCCTTCTCGACGGATACCCCCGCAACATCGCTCAGGTTCACGAGCTTGATGCTATCCTTGCGGATAAAAACCAGCAGATTGATCGTGTACTTTTGCTCGTTGCAGATAATGATGAGCTTGTTGCCCGACTGCTCAACCGAGCTGCCGAGCAGGGGCGCACCGACGATAATGAAGAGGTCATTCGCCATCGCTTGAAGGTGTATGAAGAAGAAACCGCACCGCTGATCGCGATTTATCGTGAACGCGGTATCGTCAAAGAGGTTAACGGTTTAGGCGAGATTGCCGACGTGACCGAACGTATTCTTAAAGCCCTATCTTAGGGATATACATTATAAGCTGCGCCTCCGTCATCGTGCGGGGGCGCAGCTGCATGAACGCACTGCCGCAGTAATGGTGATACGGCAATGCTCTTAGGACTCAGAACGAGAAGGAACCCTATGGCACGTGTAGAGGTCAAAACTAATACCGAATTACACCACATGTCGCGCGCAGGCATTATAACCAGCCGTGCGTTGGATGAGGCAGTTGCGGCTGCAAAGCCCGGAGTGAGTACCGCAGAGCTCAATAAAGTTTTCGAGCGCAGTCTAGAAGAACAAGGCGGAACCTCGAACTTTTATGGTTATTATGACTACCCTGCAAGTATCTGCACCTCTGTGAATCATGAGGTGGTACATGGCATACCCGGTGACTGTATCCTTCAAGACGGCGATATTATCTCCATTGATGGAGGCGCCTATATTATTGACCCGGCTACTAAGAAGCAGTGGCACGGCGATTCTGCACGAACTGTATTGGTTGGAAATACTTCACAGGCCCGCCGAGACCTATCCGATATAACCCGGGAAGCCCTCTGGCACGGTATCGCAGCACTGGCACACGCAAAGAAAATCGGCGAGGTTGGGATTGCAATCGAAGAATTCGTGCGCAGCGAAACCGGGAATACATACGGTATCATCGAAGACTATGTAGGCCACGGCATCGGTACCCACATGCATATGGCGCCCGACGTGCTGAACTACGCCGCCCGTGATCTCGGCCCAAAAATTAAACCTGGCATGGCATTTGCAATCGAACCCATGCTTGTAACGGGGAATACCGATACCACCGTACTTGAGGATGACTGGACAGTCATTACAACCGATGGATCGGATGCCTGCCAATGGGAGCACTCGGTTGCCGTGCATCGAGATGGCCTGTGGGTTCTAACCGCAGAAGATGGGGGAGCCTCTGAACTGGCACGCTTCGGCATTATCCCCGTACCGATTCCTAAGTAGCATCTGCCCATTTTGGGGTGTGCATCCTTGACAATCATCGAGCATCTATAACGCCCGAAGGAAAAATATGAGCGAAACTCTGACAGGCTGCGCCGCAGCTTCAACCGATTCCACGTCGCGCTCCACCAAAGTACCCGTGGAGATTTCAAGCGTGCGCCCTGAACCGGGAAAAATTGCGCTCAAAGCACCCCGGCGAACAAAACCGCCCAAGCATATTGCCGATTTTGATATGGCAGGGCGCCGTGAATTCCTCAAGGAACTGGGATACCAGCCCTTCCGTGCATCGCAGCTCTCAAAGCACTATTTCGAACGACTGGTTAACGATCCGGCGCAGATGACAGACCTGCCTGCTCAGGATCGTGACGAGATAGTATCCCGTGCAATGCCGCAGCTGCTAACTCCCGTGCGAACCCTAGAAGCTGACGGCGGGGATACCCTCAAAGTCGTACATCGTCTTTTCGATGGGGCGCTTATTGAATCGGTCATTATGCGGTATGACAACCGCGTCACCATGTGTATTTCCTCGCAGGCTGGATGCGGTATGAACTGCCCCTTTTGTGCCACCGGGCAGCAGGGGCTCACCCGCAATCTCTCGACCGCAGAAATCGTGGAGCAAGTAGTTGCTGGGGCACGATATCTGAAACAGATGAAGGGTCTTGACAAGGCCGATGGAGGGTCGGAAGATACCCGCCCGCTACGCGTCTCCAATATTGTATTTATGGGAATGGGCGAGGCGCTCGCAAACTATAAATCAACGATGGGCGCGGTGCACCGTCTGATCGATCCCGCTCCCGAGGGACTGGGTATCTCCGCGCGCGGACTTACGATGTCTACCGTGGGTTTGGTGCCCGGTATCCGCAAGTTTGAGCTGGAGAAACTGCCGATTACGCTTGCCCTATCGCTGCACGCGCCGGATGATGAACTGCGCGATGAGCTTATTCCCATCAACCAGCGGTGGAAGGTTGATGAGACTCTGGATGCCGCATACGATTATTACCGCACGACCGGGCGGCGCATCTCAATTGAATATGCGCTTATTCGCGATATTAACGACCAGGGATGGCGCGCCGATTTGCTGGGGAAAAAGCTCGCGCAGCGCGGTCGCGGATGGGTGCATGTAAACCCTATTCCGTTGAATCCGACTCCTGGCTCAAAATGGACAGCATCGCGTAAGGGCGTGGAGCAGAATTTTGTGGAGCGTCTGCGGGCACACGGTATCCCAACGACAATTCGCGATACTCGCGGTTCTGATATTGATGGTGCATGTGGCCAGCTCGCTGCCAAAGAAGAAGAGTAGGGGCGCCTCATACCGGATAATAGTCCTTATTCTGCAGTTGTTTAAAAGGCAACTATGTCGTATAGTTGATAGTTGGCTGTTTGTACCAGCGTTAAGTGCGCCCTTTTGCAGGTGTAAAACGCTCTTCACCAGTGTGTGAAGATATACAGCATCAGAAGATAGAACTGTTCAGAGCGTAAACTCTGGGCACCGACGTTAGCGGAGGATATGGCAAAGAAAGACGGCGTCATCGAGATCGAGGGCTCTGTGGTTGAGGCTTTGCCCAATGCGATGTTCCGTGTTGAGCTAGACAATGGTCACAAGGTTCTCGCGCACATCTCGGGTAAGATGCGTCAGCACTACATTCGAATCCTGCCTGAGGATCGCGTGGTAGTGGAACTGAGCCCCTACGACCTGTCCCGTGGTCGTATCGTCTACCGTTATAAGTAAAACCCGATCATTAAACGTCGCTTCGGCGGCGTTTAAGTCGTGTTCATAGGGATAAATAGTTCTTCTGGTTGCCCAGTAAGAACCTCTTATCTCGCCAGTTATCAAGTTGCAATCAAAAGGAATGCGATGAAGGTCAAGCCGAGCGTTAAGCCGATCTGCGATAAGTGCAAAGTGATTCGCCGTCATGGCGTAGTCATGGTGATCTGCGAAAACCCGCGCCACAAACAGCGCCAGGGCTAAGCCCACGGTAGCTGCGTAACACCGCCTGCGGGCGGAATCGTCATAGGCACCGCTCCGCATTGTTTATCGAGTGATAAAGGATGCGGATACCTCCGGACTCAGAGGCCGGGGACCGGGCAAATACCCGGGCAGTGATGCTACAGACCTCTGGAAACCAACAAGGAGAAGCCAGTATGGCACGTCTCGCTGGAGTTGATATTCCCCGCGAAAAGCGCGTGGAAGTTGCTCTCACTTACATTTACGGCGTGGGCAAGACCCGTGCTCACGAAACCCTTGCTGCTACCGGCGTGAACCCTGACACTCGCGTCAAGGATCTCACCGACCAGGAGCTTGTGGCACTTCGTGACTTCATCGAAGGCAACTACAAGGTTGAAGGTGATCTTCGCCGCGAGGTTGCAGCCGATATTCGCCGCAAGGTTGAAATCGGCAGCTACCAGGGTCTGCGTCACCGTCGCGGCCTGCCGGTTCACGGTCAGCGCACCAAGACCAACGCACGCACCCGTAAGGGCCCGAAGCGTACCGTCGCAGGTAAGAAGAAGTAAGCAACGTTGCTCTGTCGAACTATCAGTATCGACCAACGTATTAGAAAACCTTTGTAGGAGAATCAATAATGCCTCCCAAGACTCGCGCCGCGGCTGCTCGCAAGACCCGCCGCAAGGTCAGCAAGAACATCGTTGCTGGTCAGGCTCACATCAAGTCGACCTTCAACAACACTATCGTCTCCATTACCGATCCCACCGGTGCAGTAATCTCGTGGTCCTCTGCAGGTGATATGGGCTTCAAGGGCTCTCGTAAGTCCACTCCCTACGCCGCACAGTTGGCTGCTGAGACTGCCGCAAACCGTGCTAAGGAACACGGCGTCCGTAAGGTTGATGTTTTCGTAAAGGGCCCCGGTTCTGGCCGTGAGACCGCAATCCGCTCTCTGCAGGCAGCAGGCCTAGAGGTTGGTTCGATTCAGGACGTAACCCCTGTCGCTCACAACGGTTGCCGTCCACCGAAGCGCCGCCGCGTCTAATTAGGCGAATACCTAATCCCTCTGCGGCTGTCGTCTTCACAGATAACACCAAAGAGTCCAGACACCCGTCTGCTTCCTAAAATCTGTTTTCCCAAACTTGTGGGCTCATATAGCGGAGCTCACCGAAAGGAAACAAAGTGCTTATTGCACAGCGCCCCACTCTGACTGAAGAGGTCGTAGCGCCGAACCGTTCGCGCTTCACCATCGAACCCCTTGAGCCGGGATTCGGCTACACCATGGGTAACTCCCTCCGTCGCACCCTGCTGTCCTCCATTCCCGGCGCCGCTGTTACCAGCGTTCGTATCGACGGTGTTCTGCACGAGTTCAGCACTGTTCCCGGAGTCACCGAGGATGTCACCGAGATTATCTTGAACGTCAAGAAGCTCTCGATTTCTTCGGAAAATGACGAGCCCGTAGTTGCATACCTGCGTAAGCAGGGCGAGGGTGAACTTACTGCAGCCGACATTGAAGTACCTGCCGGTGTTGAGATTCACAACCCGGAACTGCACATCGCAACCCTCAATGCGAAGGCAAACTTCAATGCCGAACTGATTATTGAGCGCGGTCGCGGTTATGTGTCTGCAGCTCAGAACAAGACCGGTGATGCAGAGATCGGCCGTATTCCGGTTGATTCTATTTACTCCCCGGTTCTGAAGGTTACCTTCAGCGTTAACGCAACCCGTGTTGAACAGCGCACCGACTTCGACAGCCTGACTTTGGACGTCGAAACCAAGGAAGCCATTGCACCGCGCGATGCCGTCGCATCCGCAGGCAGCACCCTGGTTGAGCTCTTCGGACTTGCACGTGAGCTCAACGTTGCTGCCGAGGGTATCGAGGTTGGTCCGTCGCCTGCCGACGAGTCCATGGCTGCCGATTTGGCTCTGCCGATTGAGGACCTTAACATGTCCGTTCGATCCTACAACTGCCTCAAGCGCGAGGGTATCCACACCGTGGGCGAGCTCGTGACTCGTAGCGAGGCGGATCTGATGGATATTCGTAACTTCGGTGCTAAATCCATTGATGAGGTCAAGGCTAAGCTGGATGAGCTTGGTCTGGCTCTCAAGGATTCCCCTCCGGGCTTTGAACCCGTTGCTCGTGCATACGATGACGAAGACGGTTCCGGCGAATAAATTTCGATCGAATAGTTCACCCGGTTGTTCCGGGATCAGTAAACGTGGTTCCTAAGTCCCGTTGTTGGGGCGGTGGAACGTAAATCATGGAGAAATAACTATGCCTACTCCCACTAAGGGTCCCCGCCTCGGCGGTTCCCCGACCCATGAGCGCCTAATGCTCAATAACCTGTCGGCGCAGCTCTTCCAGCACAAGCGCATCACCACCACCTTGACTAAGGCAAAGCGTATGCGCCCGGTGGCTGAACGTTTCATCACCTTCGGTAAGAAGGGCGATTTGGCGGCTCGCCGTCGCGTGCTGCGATCCATTACCGACAAGTCCGTAGTACACGAGCTTTTTACTGTAATCGCACCGGCAATGGCCGAGCGTCCCGGTGGCTACACTCGCATCACCAAGATCGGTAACCGTAAGGGCGATAACGCACCTATGGCTGTTATCGAAATCGTGATGGAGCCTGTAGAAACCAAGGGGGCTGTTGCAGAAGCTACCAAGGTTACTGAGAAGGCTGCCGAGGCTCCTAAGGCTGAAGCAAAGAAGGCAAAAGCTGAAAAGGCTGAACCTAAGGAAGAAGCTAAGCCCGCTAAGCCTGAAGGTACCGAGGGTCTGCCTGCAGGCGCACACGCTCCGTTAGAATCTGGTGAGGCTCCCGAAGGCTTTGAGGTCAAGGGTAACGCTGACTCGATGAAGTACCACGTGCCCGGCTCCCGCTGGTATGCAAACACCATCGCCGAAATCTGGTTTGACTCCGCTGAGTCGGCTGAGGCGGCAGGTTACGCACCCGCCGGTGGTGCAGCAGCTCAGAAAGTTTCTGCTGAGTAAGTACAGCTAACGCGTTAGCTTATTGTCAAAATCCGTCGTCTAGGTTCATAGGCGACGGATTTTGCGTGTTTCAGACGTACATTCTTGGGCAATTCACCAGGTATTGTTGAAGGGCGAAAGGGGAAAGCTACTGTGTCTGATCACTTACAAGAGCCTGTTCCTCAGGCATCACGGATCAACCTGGACTCGCAGCCATCATCTGGCGATGGGGACGTGCTGGGCACGCAGCGGGTACGTATCGACTGCGCCTATGACGGCACGTGGTTTAGCGGGTGGGCAAGGCAGCCTAATCTGGTAACTGTGCAGGGTGTATTAGAGGATGCGCTGGAGCTGGTGCTTCGCACACATCACCGAGTGACGGTCGCCGGTCGTACCGATGCCGGAGTACATGCGCAGGCGCAAACTATCCACCTTGATATTGCCACCGAAACCTGGCAGAAACTTACCGGGCGTGACGGGCTGGCAGATCCAGCTGAGTCGCTCAAACGTAAGGTTTCTGGTGCTCTGAAACGAACCCTGGCGCAGGCAGAACATACGCTAGGAATCCCTGAGCGCATGCGCGGGCTTCTTCAAGGATCTCTTGTGCTTCACCAGATACAGCCCGTGCCGCAGGACTTTGATGCGCGGTTTTCAGCGACCGGCAGGCGGTATACGTACCGCATCCTGGATGGACAGGGGAGTAGCCCCGATCCGCTGCGCCGCGCGTATGCCTGGTGCATTCCCGAAAGCCTAGACCTTGAAGATCTTAACAAGGCAGCTCATGAACTTACGGGGCTACATGATTTTCTCTCGTTCTGTAAGCCGCGTGAGGGAGCTACGACGATTCGTGAACTCCGCCGTATATACCTAACACGCCATGATGACGGAGTTATTGAAGCGACAGTTGAGGCAGACGCTTTTTGTCACCATATGGTGCGCTCGCTTATAGGGGCACTAGTTCTCTACGGCACCGGAAAACGGACCCAAACATGGCTGCGGGAACGCCTAGAAAACCCGCAGCGGGATGCCTCACTCATTATGGCACCCCCGCATGGATTAGCTCTTGCACACATTGATTATCCAGCGCCTGAAGAGTACGGTCTGCAGGCACGAGCTACTCGGGCAATGCGGTAGAGCAACATTTTTAACGGGGAATCCGCGCCATTTAAGGGTTTTGGTGTGGATTAAGCACCTAAATTGCTGTATAGTTTTGCTAGTTGTGCGTGTTCTGCCCGAGCACGCTCTCGGCACTGTCTAGTTGCAGGACGTCAAGGTGTCGCAGAGTACGGGTCAGAACGGGCGAGCATTCGGTCCTCACCCGGATTCGTCATGCACGTAGTAATAGGCGTGATACCCAACTAAGCGCCGAATGTACATTTCGAGACAAAGGCCAATATTTTGCGCACTTATACTCCTAAGCCCGGCGAAGTTGAGCGCCAGTGGCACATCATTGATGCCACCGATGTGGTGCTCGGTCGCCTCGCAAGCCAGACCGCTATCCTGCTGCGCGGTAAGCACAAGCCGACTTTTACCCCTAACGTGGACACCGGCGATTTCGTGATCATCGTGAATGCCGAGAAGGTCGCTCTGACCGGTGCAAAGCTTGAGCAGAAGCGTGCATACCGCCACTCGGGTTACCCTGGCGGTCTGAAGTCCGTCAATTATGCAGAGCTTCTTGAAACCAACCCTGTTCGTGCGGTTGAGAAGGCTGTGAAGGGCATGCTGCCCAAGAACAAGCTAGCTGCACAGCAGATCAAGAAGCTGAAGGTCTACGCTGGTCCCGAGCACCCGCACGCGGCACAGCAGCCCAAGACCTACGAATTCAACCAGGTCGCCCAGTAATTCGGGCCTACGAAGAAACTATTAGGAGAAATCGTGGCTCAGAACGAAGAGCAGATCGTAGTCGAGGAAGAGCTCACTAGCTACACCTCGGAATCCGCAGCCCCCGTAGCGGCGGCTGCACAGACAAGCCGTCCGGCACTGACTGTTGCAGGTGCTGCAGTCGGTCGTCGTAAGGAAGCAGTGGCACGTGTTCGCGTGGTTCCCGGTTCCGGTAATTGGACCATTAACGGCCGTAGCCTAGATAGCTACTTCCCCAATAAATTGCACCAGCAGGATGTGAACCAGCCGTTCAAGATCCTAGAACTTGAAGGTGCTTACGATGTGATTGCACGCATCAGCGGTGGTGGTCCCTCCGGTCAGGCAGGCGCGCTGCGCCTTGGTATCGCTCGTGCCCTCAACGAGATTGATCGTGAGAACAATCGTCCCGCGCTGAAGAAGGCAGGCTTCTTGACTCGCGACGCACGTGTTATCGAGCGTAAGAAGGCCGGTCTCAAGAAGGCACGCAAGGCTTCGCAGTTCTCCAAGCGTTAATCGCTGGTTCTGCTGCACAAAGCCCCCGCGCTTCCCAAAGAAGCGCGGGGGCTTTGTGCATTATAAGGGGTTTACCTGCATAAGGTTGCGATAACTGTTACATTTGTCACTCATTCTCACTCTCGGTACAGTTAAAGTGTCAAAGCAGACACGAACGGAAAGAGAATTCATGACAGAAAAGAACCTTCAGCCCGCAACGGAGCAGGTCGAGAGCACCGTACCCGAAACCGCTCCTCAGTCTTCCGATGTTGCAGATCCAGCCGTATCAGAGAAAAAGCACGCGATTAAAGAAGCTCTCAAACCCCAAGTTCGTCGCACCTCGGTGGTTGAAGACTATGCGGCAGAACTGGATGAAATGGCATCTCTCACCCATGCTCTGAGCGGAAATAAGAAAAGCTCAAGGGGCGATGCCTGGAAGATTGGCTACCCCTACGATGAAAAACTCGGTCGTAAAGCATACGAAAAAGAAAAACGCGCACTGCAGATTGAGCTTCTGAAGCTCCAGCTATGGGCAAAATCGACCGGGCAGAAAATCCTCATTATTTTTGAGGGACGCGATGCTGCGGGTAAGGGTGGTTCCATCAAACGCTTTACGGAACACCTGAACCCCCGTGGGGCTCGCGTGGTGGCTCTTGAAAAGCCAACCGATATTGAACAGACTCAGTGGTATTTCCAGCGCTATATCAAGCACTTACCCTCTGGTGGCGAGATCGTCATGATGGACCGTTCCTGGTACAACCGCGCCGGGGTTGAGCGTGTGATGGGCTATTGCACGCAGGCCCAGTACTTCGAGTTTATGCGCGAAGTACCTGACCTGGAGCGTATGCTCGTGAACTCGGGCATTAAGCTCATTAAGTTCTGGTTCTCAGTCACCAAGCAGGAGCAGCTGGCACGCTTTACCTCACGCCGCACTGATCCTGTTCGTCAGTGGAAGCTATCACCTACTGACCTAGCTTCGCTCGATAAGTGGGATGATTACACTGCTGCGAAAGAAGCCATGTTCTTCTACACCCATACCGGCGATGCTCCGTGGACCGTTATTAAGTCAAATGATAAGAAGCGTGCTCGTTTGGAAGCCATGCGTTACGTGCTTTCACAATTCGACTACACCTCAAAAGACCGTGAAGTCGTGGGAACTTGCGATCCTTTGATTGTACGTTCTGCAACGGATGTTTTTGAAGAAGAAGGCGGCAGTGACCCTGAAGGTTTCCCTGTCATCCAATAAATAAAACTTTTGGTTAGTTTATTCAATAAACCTGCTAAGAAAATAACTAAGAACCGCCCCTGCCTACCAAAGCGGGGGCGGTTCCGGCGTAAGATAGTAAGGTGACTGAACGACTTTTTGGAACTGACGGCGTGCGCGGCCTCGCGAATGAGATTATCACTCCGGCACTCGCTCTTGAGCTCGCGCAGGCAGCCGCCCTTGTACTTGGACATGAGCAGGTCGCCGAAGGCACCCGCCCTCGCGCCGTAATCGCTAACGATTCACGCGCATCCGCAGATTTTATTGTCTCTGCCATGAAAGCCGGATTTACCAGCGCTGGTGTGGATGTGTTGGACGCGGGAATCGTCCCCACTCCGGCCGCCGCCTACTTGGTTGCTTACACGGATGCAGACTTTGGTGTGATGATCTCAGCATCGCATAACCCCGCCGCCGATAACGGTATTAAATTCTTGGCGCGTGGTGGACAAAAGCTTGAAGACGCCACCGAAGATGCCATTGAGCGCGTGTACCGGGAAAAGAACTTTAGATACCCTACCGGGGGCGAGGTCGGCACTATCCGCGCCCTGGAGAACGGTACTGAGGCATACGTGAAGCACCTAGTTTCCACGCTAGAAGACGAGAAGCCCCTCACGGGTCTTAAGATTGTGCTGGACTGTGCAAATGGTGCGGCTTATGCAGCCTCTCCTGCGGCCTTCACCCGGCTAGGGGCTGAGGTTATCGCGCTCGCTGCTGAACCGAACGGCACCAATATCAACGATGGCGTAGGTTCTACGCATCCGCAGTCCCTTCAAGCTGCCGTCGTTGAACACGGCGCAACCTTGGGGATTGCACACGATGGTGACTCTGACCGATGTCAGGCAGTTGATGAGCAGGGGAACCTGGTAGACGGCGATCAGATTATGGCTATTCTTGCCTTGGCGGCGCATCGTGCTGGGCACCTGAGCCAGAACACTCTGGTGGCAACCGTGATGAGCAGCCTAGGGCTTGAACTCTATCTGCGTGAGCATGGCATTTCGCTGGTGCGCACCGCCGTGGGAGATCGTTATGTACTCGAAGAGATGCGTGAGCACGGGTATAACCTAGGCGGTGAGCAGTCCGGGCATGTGATTATGAGTGACTATGCGACCACGGGCGACGGTGTGCTCACCGGGATTCAGCTTGCCGCTGAGGTGGCGCGTAGCGGGGAGAAACTTTCTGTGCTAGCCTCACGGATGCAGCCCACCCCGCAGCGTTTGATTAACGTGAAGGGCGTAGATCGTGCCGGCGTTTCAACCAATGCTGCGCTGAATACTGCTGTGGCCGATGCCGAGAAAGGGCTGGGGGAGAGCGGGCGTGTTCTTCTGCGTGCTTCTGGAACCGAACCGCTGGTACGCGTTATGGTTGAGGCCGCTACGCAGGAGCAGGCCGATTCTGTTGCTCAGCATCTTGCGGATGTGGTGGCGAAAGAACTGGCTCTCTAGTCTTACAAGCTTTCTAGAAAATTGATGCGTATCGTTGGCGAAATAGAAATATTTCGCCAACGATACGCATTTTGTTTATAGCGCAGGTTCAGCTCATATCGGCAGATTTATTCGAGTTGAAAAATACCGTGGGGCACATCCAAAATCGGATGCGCCCCACGGCTTTTGTTGAATGACTAGTTATGTTTGAATCGGAGTGATCCGTAGATTACTTCTTAGCGAGGGAATCGCGGATTTCCTTGAGAAGAGTAAGCTCAGTTTCTTCTATTTCTTCAACCCTGTTGCGGGTAACCCTTTCGTTGAGCTTTTGAACTGGAAGAACAACGGCGAAGTACACGGCAGCCGCAATAAGCAGGAAGTTTACGACAGCGGTCAGAAAGACACCGATTTTAATCTGGCCGAAGACGAGGAAAGAATCAAAGTTCGGAAACTGGAAGAGCATGGAAATTGCGGGCATGAGCACCGACTGAACCAGTGCAGTCACAACTGCGGTGAACGCAGTACCCATGATGATACCGACTGCAAGGTCGATAACGTTGCCACGAATCAAGAAATCTTTAAAACCTTTAAGCATGTACCCAGGGTATCGTGTTTCCCAGCAAATTTTCAGGGAAAACCAACAAAAACCCTTCCAAATAAAGTGTTTTTCTTCACAAGTACACCATATATCAATCTTTAAAGGTTGATTTTAGATATTTGTTTCTGTGGGTTAGAACCCCGTCTAAAGACTAGTTAGGGGGTAGGCCATTGATAAACCCATAAGGGCTGGCTGAACCCTACCCAAGATAATCTGGTGCCGCACCGGTGCCAAAAAACTCCTCCAAAGTCTTTGCTCCGGATGCTCGATACTCCTGAGTCAGACCAACACCTAAATAACGGTAATGCCAGGGTTCAAAGATATAGCCCGTCACATGCTGCTGGTTCTTTGGGAAACGCAGGATAAACCCGAAGTCGGGGGCGTTTTTCGCCAACCATTGACCCGCACGAGTATCTTGATAGCATTCTTGCAGCAGGCATCCTTCGGGGGAACCAAAATCGATAGCCAGTCCGGTCTGATGTTCCGAATATCCGGGTCGTGCGGAGAGCGTATCTGCGGTCTTCTGCCCATTAACCTGAACCCAATGCTGGTAGGTCTGTTTCTGTGCCGCGAAGGAACGATAAGCGCTGCTGACCGTGAGGGTTACCCCATCCCGTGCTGCCGCATCCATCATGGACTGTGCCGCCGCAGCCGCCTCAGCACGTAACTGCTGTCCATAAAACGGCACCAAATCCTGCGGGGCCCAATCTTGCGGTGAGAATGGGCGAGTTTTATTGACGATGCACCGTAACGATTCCGGGTGCGACTCGACCGATGTGTGCTCAGCAGGTTTTTTGCTCTCGGGCGCGGAAGGTTCTTCTGTAGTGCCGCCTTCTGGTTGCGACTTCTGGTCTTTGGGTTGTGAAGACTCTGAGGCCGTGGCCTCTGGGTTAGCTTTTTCAGACGGTTTCGTCTCTGGGGTTTTCTCGTTTGCCGTCGGGGACGCACTAGGTTTTATCGTAGGGTTCGATGGGGTGGAACTCTTCGTAACCTTCGGGGTGGCGGTAGGTGAAGATGACACACTTGCTGGAGAAGTCGTGCCTGTCGCGCTTGGTGTAGTGGAAGCAGTAGCTGATGTATTCCCGCTAGTCTGAGGTTCCTGAGAGCCGCATGCAGACAAGACCCAAGACCCAGATGCTGCAGAGGCTGCAGTCAGCAGCGCTCGGCGTGAAAAAACTGATGTACCCATCGGGAACCTCCTTGGGAAACTGGTCTTTATTCTGGAATATGTCAACGGCAATGCGCTAATTTTTGCGCAAGAGAACCTGCGCCACCTTATGGTCGGAACCTTTCTGCAAGATCAGGTGCGCGCGCGCGCGAGTAGGAAGAACGTTCTGTACGAGGTTAGGCTCGTTGACGGTTTTCCAGATACCGGTGGCAAGCTCAATCGCTTGGGCATCGCTTAAACCAGCATAGCGCTTAAAATAAGAATCTGGGTTCGTGAATGCGGAGGAGCGCAGGGTGAGGAACCGGTTAACGTACCATCGTTGAATATCTTCGGTATTCGCATCGACGTAGATGGAGAAATCGAAAAAGTCACTGAGTGTCAGGTCTGAGGTTTCGGGGCCTTCAGTGCCAGCAGGAGCGAGTACGTTAAGTCCCTCAAGAATCAGCACGTCAGGGGTTGTGACCTCAATCTGTTCATCGGGAAGAATGTCATAGTACAGATGCGAGTATTTGGGGGCTCTGACCACGGGGACTCCCGATTTTATATCGGAGACGAATTGCAGTAGTGCCCGCCTGTCGTATGATTCGGGAAAGCCTTTGCGGTGCATAATGCCGCGGCGTTGTAACTCAGCATTTGGGTACAGAAAACCGTCGGTGGTGACGAGCTGAACCTTCGGGGTTGAGGGCCAGCGCCTCAGGAGTGCCTGCAGCAGGCGTGCCGTCGTCGATTTGCCGACCGCTACGGACCCGGCTACACCGATAATAAAGGGAACTCGTCGGTGGGATGCCTGAAGGAAGTCATTCGTCATGTGGTTGAGTGAGGATGCCGCATTGACGTATAGATTCAAAAGTCGGGAGATCGGCAAATAGATCTGACGCACCTCGTCGAAGTCTACCGGTTCTCCTAAGCCGCGGAGCGCTTCGAGTTCCTCTTCGCTGAGGGGTACCGAAATTTCGGTCGCTAGCCGCGACCATCGTGAGCGTTCCAGCTCGACAAAACGCGAGCTGGCGGCAGAAAAATTTGAGGAGCTCATTCCCCTAAGTGTACGAATTTTGCGCGTCAGATGCGAACAAGGCGTGGCATCCTTTAGGTTAAGAATGCACAAAGGCTGGGGCTATACCTTGAAAGAAATGCCTTTTGACTAGGGGTTATTCTGCCCACAGGTGTAAAGGGCGCCGGGTTAGCTGCCCTGGGGCGTGAATAAGATAAACTTGAGCTATGTGTGGAATTGTAGGATATGTAGGTCTGGACGCAGCTCCGGACGGTAATAAATTCGACCACGATGCATACAAAGTGGTCATTGAAGGTCTGCGCCGCCAGGAGTACCGCGGCTATGACTCGGCCGGTGTTGCGCTCGTATGCCCTGACGGCATCGAATTCCGCAAGAAGGCGGGCAAACTTATCAACCTAGAACATGAGGTCGAGGATGCGCCGCTCACCGAATCACAGATTGGTATTGGCCATACCCGTTGGGCTACCCACGGTGGCCCCACCGATAATAACGCGCATCCGCACGTGGTCGATCACGGCCGTCTAGCGGTTGTGCACAACGGTATTATTGAGAACTTCGCCGAGCTACGCGCCGAACTGCTCGCCGAAGGGGTCGAGTTTCAGTCTCAGACCGATACCGAGGTAGCTGCGGCACTTATCGCAAGTATCTATAACAAACTGGGTACTAAAGACCTGACCGAGGCTGTGCGTGAAGCATCAAACCGTATGGAAGGTGCTTTCACGATTCTTGCGGTTCACGCAGCCCACCCTGACCGTGTGGTGGCAACCCGCCGCAACTCTCCGCTGGTGATTGGACTGGGAGAGAACGAGAATTTCTTAGGATCCGACGTTTCGGCGTTTATCGACCACACCAAAGAAGCCGTAGAGATGGGGCAGGATCAGATTGTCACCATCACCGGTACTGACTATTCCATTATTGATTTTGCGGGCAACCCCGCCGAAGGCAAGCCCTTCCACATCGAATGGGATGCTGCAGCGGCGGAAAAGGGCGGCTACAACTCGTTCATGGAGAAGGAAATCCACGAACAGCCCACCGCTGTTGAGCAGACCCTCATGGGACGTATGGATGAAAAAGGCAACCTCGTTCTGGACGAGCTCAACATCGATGATTCCGTGCTGCGCTCGATCGATAAGATCATCGTGGTGGCCTGCGGTACCGCAGCATACGCGGGTCAGGTTGCGCGCTACGCTATCGAGCACTGGTGCCGTATCCCCACCGAGGTCGAGCTTGCCCACGAGTTCCGCTACCGCGACCCAATCGTGAACGAGAAGACCCTGATTGTGGCTCTCTCGCAGTCCGGCGAGACTATGGATACCCTCATGGCGGTGCGTCACGCCCGCGAGCAGGGCGCTAAGGTCATCTCCATCTGCAACACCCACGGTTCGACTCTGCCGCGTGAATCCGATGCGGCGCTGTACACCCACGCTGGTCCCGAGATTGCGGTCGCATCTACCAAGGCGTTCCTGGCGCAGATTACTGCAGCATATCTGCTGGGTCTGTATCTTGCGCAGCTTCGCGGCAACAAGTACAAGGATGAAATCTCTGCTATTCTCGGTGAGCTGCAGAAAATGCCCGCCAAGATCCAGAAGGTTATCGACAACGATACCCTCGTGAAAGAACTTGGTGCCGAGATGAAAGATACCTCTTCGGTGATCTTCCTAGGGCGCCACGTTGGGTTCCCTGTTGCCCTTGAAGGCGCGCTTAAACTCAAAGAGATCAGCTACATCCACGCCGAAGGCTTCGCCGCCGGCGAGCTGAAGCACGGTCCTATCGCCCTGATCGAAGAGGGTCAGCCCGTTATCATCATTGTGCCTTCCGCACACGGGCGTGAATCTCTGCATGGCAAGGTTGTTTCCAATATTCAGGAGGTGCGCGCTCGCGGCGCCTTCACCATTGTCATCGCCGAAGAGGGCGATGAGGCTGTCAAGGAATATGCGGATCGTCTGATCACCGTTCCTGCCGCGCCTTCTCTGCTGCAGCCTTTGCTTGCCACCGTGCCGCTGCAGATTTTCGCGTGCGCACTTGCTGAAGCGAAAGGACTGGACGTTGACCAGCCCCGTAACCTCGCCAAGTCGGTGACCGTGGAGTAATCCTCATCCCGCATATGCGTTCGCGTGGGCGGTGTCGTTACCCTTCAGGGGACGGCACCGCCCACGCCTCGTTAACCCGCACTACAGTGCGAGGCTGAGGAAGTTTCATGATGTGTTAACATTGTTCGCTGTGCTGTCTTCCCTGCATCAACCTCGCTAAACTTAAAACAAAACTCGCATTTTGGCAGGAAAGGCGAAAAATGATTATCGGAATCGGCGTAGATACCGTCAACATTGAGCGCTTTGAACGAATCGTCACCGAAACACCAGCTTTTGTGCGCAGGGTATTCACACCGAATGAGCGCACTCGTAATATCCGTTCTCAAGCCGTACGTTTTGCCGCCAAAGAAGCGGTCGCCAAAGTCTTAGGGGCACCCGATGGGCTCAACTGGCAAGATTGCGAAGTCGCCAGCAGCGAGAGTGGGCAGCCATACCTGATTCTTACGGGAACGATCGCCGAACGTGCCCGTACCCTCGGCATCAACCGTCTGCACCTGAGCCTAACCCACGATGAACCCGTAGCCGTTGCCATCGCCACGGCGGAATATCTGAGCGCTACAGAGCTTGCCCATCTGAAAAGGTTTGATCCTGAAAGCTACAGTATGACGGTTCTCACCGAAGACCCCACCGACTAGCCCCTGCCGCATCGACGCGAGCATTTGATCAGGAGGAGTTATGAAGCTCGTCTACACGGGTACACAAATTCGCAACGCCGAACGTCCTTACCTTGAGGCACCGGACTACGACGGGTATTTGATGCAGCGCGCGGCGGATGCGCTCGCCGCCGAAGCTCACGATATGCTTGCTGATGCGGGGCAGCACAGCCAGTATACGCGCATCCTCTTATTGGTTGGGCCGGGAAATAACGGCGCGGATACCGTGTATGCAGGCACCCGGCTGCATCAGCAGGGGTACCGCATTGAGGCCGTTCTCTTCGACCCAACCGGTAATAACCTGGAGCTGCTCGCCCGCGAAAGCGGTGAAGGAACCCGCGTGCTTGACACCGCCCAAAGTCTGCGCGATATTGCCTCCTACTCCCTGATTATTGACGGTATTTTGGGAACCGGCGCGAAGGGAGCAGCACGTGGGGAAGCGGGGGAGTACCTGGCTAAACTCCGTGCCGTGCAGATGGACGGTAAATTACCCCCAGTGCTCGCCTGTGATGCCCCGACCGGGCTCGATAGCGAACGCGGCACCCTGCACGAACCCTCACTCGCGGCTGCGCGAACGGTCACGTTTATTGGGCGTAAACTACCGGCAGGAACCCATATTGCGGAGCACTGCGGAACTATTAAACTCTACGATTTAGGGGTTCCCGAAGCTCTCAAGGGGTATAAGCCGATGCTGCGCGTTATGGAACGTGAGGACTATCGGGATCTGCTCGAAAAGCCTTCGGTATTCTCACATAAGTACAATCGCGGTGTGCTTGGTATGCTCACGGGAAGTCGCGATTATCCCGGTGCTGCCCTGATGAGTGTGCGTGCTGCCCTCAATACCGGGGTGGGGATGGTGCGTTTCAATGGGAAAGACGATACCCTGCGCACTCTCATGCTCGGGCAAAACCCGGAAACGGTGTGTTTCACAGGACCTCCCGCCCACGAGCATGTGCACGCCTGGGCTGGCGGCAGCGGCACCGGTCCCGAAACCCTGGATCATAACAGGTACCTGCTCAATGCCCCTGAACCTGCAATTCTGGATGCTGGTGCAGTAGACCTTGCCGCAGATTATTTAATGGCGGGGCACAGTCTAGGCGAACATAAAATCCTGACTCCGCATGCGGGGGAACTGGAACGTTTTCTGCGGCGCATTCATGAGCATTCGCCGCAGCGTTGGGAAGAAATGCTTGACGGTGCTCTCGTACCCAGCCGGGAAGACATTAACGCCGAGCCTTTCCGGTGGGTTCGTGCCGCATGCGAGCTCAGCGGCGCAACCGTGATGCTTAAGGGCTCGACGACGCTTATCGCCGCCCCCGTGGGTGCCACCTATAGCGTGCACGGGGCTACCGGGTGGCTTGCTACCGCCGGAAGCGGCGACACCCTCACCGGTATTCTGGGGGCTCTTTTGGCTCAATATATGGCGGCTGCGCAGGAACGTCATGAGCAGGTCGAGGGATGCACGTATGCAAGTCTTGCGGCGCTGGCGGTTTACCTGCATAATCGTGCAGCGCTGGCATCATTGGATGGGTATAAGGGCCCGGTTCCTCCCAGCCGAGTGGCCGCGTATTTACCGCAGGCGATCGCGGAACTTCTTGATGAGAAAGCCGTTCTCGACGATTAAAACCTGAACGAGATACATAGTATGGTGGGGGGGGGG
>NZ_KV797609.1:108215-131480 GCF_001809415.1 Rothia sp. HMSC058E10
CCCCACCGCTGTATTGGACTATACCGACCTTGGCATAGTCGGGCACGAAAATTAGTAGGCGCCTTCCTTGGCGAAGACTGCTCGTACCGTGCGCAGCAGGATAATAAAGTCGGTTGTCATAGACCAGTTTTCGACGTAGTACAGGTCAAGACGTACCGATTCATCCCAGGAGAGATCGCTTCTGCCAGAGACCTGCCATAGTCCGGTAATCCCGGGTTTGACGAGCAGGCGGCGGTACATAATATCCTCATATAGGTCTACCTCTTCCGCCAGCGGGGGCCGAGGGCCCACCAGGGACATGTCGCCAATAAAAACATTCCAGAGCTGCGGCAGTTCGTCAATGGAGAACTTGCGAATGAATCGGCCGATTGGGGTGATGCGTGGGTCATTCACCATCTTAAAGAGCACCCCGTTGCCTTCGTTCTGTTCCATAAGCTGGACTTTGATCTCTTCGGCGTCGGTGCGCATCGACCGGAATTTGACCATGCGAAAAACATCGCCGTTCATTCCTACGCGCTCTTGGAAGAAGAATGCAGGTCCGCCGTCGCGTCTGATAAGGATACCCACCACCAAGAAAACAGGGGAGAGCATGAGAAGCCCCAGCCCGGAGGCGAGCACATCCAGTGCGCGTTTTGCCAGCGCGGCAATACCCGTAATATGCGGGGTAGAAACATGCACAAGCGGTAGCCCGTTGAGCGGCTGAATATGCATGCGAGGCCCTGCAATATCGGTGGTTGCTGGAGCCATAATCAGGGCGATATGCGCATCCGCGAGACGCCAGCCGAGCATCCGCATCTGTTCCGGGGTCAGCTGATGTCCGTTCGAGATGGCGACCATCTGAATATTGTTTTCCTGCACGGCCTGCATAATATCGTCAGGGTTTGTGGAGTAACCCAGAATGGGCAGATCGACGTCTGCAATCGTGGTACCGGCGTAGATTCCCGGCAGGTAAAACGCAGCTGGTGAAAGCCCCGATGCGACGGCGCCGGAGAGGCTCTTATACAGATGTTTACCGGTGGGAACGTCGGAAATAATCATGACGCGGGTTAGCGAATACCCTTGCAAACGTTTTTGTACTAGTCTTTGGCGCAGCAACCAGCGCTCTATCATGATGAGTCCTAAACCCAACGGGTAGGCGATGAGCAGGTACATGCGGGTCAGGTCGATTTTGAGAAAGAACGCCACGATCACGAGTGTGCAGAAAAAGTAAGTGCTGCCGCGTGTGACCATACGGTATTCGTCGGTTCCCATTCCTAGAACGCGAATATTTCGTGAGCCGTTGACTTGCAGAGTCAGCCACCAGATTATGATCATGCCGATATCGAGGAAGATATAGTCGATGGGTGCGACGGAAGGATCGAGCAGGTTAAGCGGCCAGACATTCACAGGCGGTAAATCCGCGTTTACGAAGCCGAAGCGAATAAAGTGCGCAGCAAAAATAGAGATGGCAATGGCAATCAAGTCGCCCAGGTAAAGAGATTTCAAAACCTGTGGATGCCACTCACGTTTGGCGACATATGTGGTGCCCCAAACTTTTTTGAGTCTTTCTTTTGCTTTCAATGAAGTTATCTTCCCCGGTCGTGGTGAGCGCGCATATCGGCGTATGCGCGGAATGCTCGAGTTTGAGACCCGCAGCCCGGTGGTCAGTCGGAATACAGATGAATGATGTGTGCAGTGTGTGAGCGAGAAGTAGAGAGAACGAGAACCAGCTTTGAGGCCCCGAGGTAGTCCGGAAGAGAAACCTGGCCTTTAACTGATTCTCACGATAGTTCTTCAAAACTACTCAGTCCTTATATTTTACGGTTAAACCAGGAGTTTAGTCCTCCTGAATGGTGGTCTAAACTTCAAGGATAAAGAGTGAATTCAATCACCTTAATGTGTCATAAAGGTGCTGAAGACACGATTATTAAAGGCTATTATGGATGTTTACTTTTGTAAATAGCTTTAATAAATATCCTAGTCAGAGAGCTTCAATACCCGTAAACTAATAAAATACCTTGAAAGAATAAAAAACTATAGCCTAAAAGTTTTACCGAAATTGTTTCAATGAGGCGCGATTCACCAAAAAATCAATCAGCGGTTCGTAACGATTCGGCGGAACATTATCATCCATCGGAACACACACCGGTAAATCACCCTGCTCTGCGGCAATAAACAATCCCGGATCGTTACAGTCGGCAATACCGAGCGTCAGCAGCTTCTGTTGCGATGCCGCATACCCCGCCATCCCGTGATCGGAAACCACAAGATCGGGCATCTCACCGCGCTCACGAAGCTGGGCGAGGGCGATGCGCATCGGCCCCGGGAAATGCGTATGCTGCAGATTCCCGTACTGCTCAAACATCACCACACCCATGATCTGGCGAATATCGCCGTCCAAAAACCGCTCGCCCTGCTCAATACGCAGCACCGTGGCCCCGGCGCGTTCGGCGATGCGCGCCAGCTCAGCATAAATGGGGAAAAGTCCGGCAGGGTGACCGGTGGCGAACAGGATCTTTTGGCGGGCGCGCACCGCATCGCCAAAAATACGGGCATACTCTTCGAGAGCATCAATGCACTGGGCGGCACCAATCGTATCTTGCCCCTGGACATGCGAACGGTCAGGGTTCAGACCAGCACGGCGTACCATGACCTCAAAAACTTCGTCATAGGTCCAATCCTTCGACCATGTAACCCCGAATTCGAGGTGCTCATTATGATCGAGAAACCCTTGAATATGCGAAAGGTTATTCTCACGCGGTGTAGCAACATCACCTGTGATGCGGGCAGAATCAAGATAAGCGGCAAACTCGTCGCGCGTCATTGCAAAACTCATATGTCAAGTGTAGCCGCTTGAACAACTTTCGAGACCGTGCTGTGGTGCGTCCTACAGGTTTTGAGGAAGAGCAGAATATTTGGCAATAAACTATGCGGAGCCCTCGGCCCGCTCTTGCGCTAAATGACGACCAGTTATCGCCTCGGAATAGACGCACAAGGTCTTTCGGGCGGTCGCTTCCCAACTGAAAGAAAGTGCACGAGCTGCCGCATTCGCCCCCAGTGTTAAGCGCAGACGCGGGGCACGCACCAGCCGCTCGATCGCAACCGCCCAACGCTGCGGGGTGCGTGGCGCCACAAGCAACCCCGTTTTATGGTTCTCGATAGCGAAACGCAGCCCATCCGCATCAGTGGCAAGTACCGCAGCCCCCGAAGCCTGCGCCTCCAAAGCCACGAGCCCAAAAGATTCAGACGAGGAAGGAGAAGCCACAATATCGGCGCGGCGAAAAATATCGGCAAGAATATCGGCAGGAACCGGACTGCGCAGATGCACCCGATCGGCGATGCCTAAATCGCGGGCACGGGCAAGAAGATCTAATTCGTACCCGGAAGAAGACTTGCCGATAATATCCAGTTCAACATGCAGATCCGCGGGAAGAAGCGCAAGGGCCTCTACCAAAATATGGGGTCCCTTTAACGGCTGAGGACGCCCAGCAAAAACCACCCGAGCGTGCGTATCCGAACCCTCATGTTCGGCGTGCACCCCCGGCAGTGGGTGAAAAATACCGGTATCAACCCCCGGCGCAATCACACGCATGCGTGCGGGATCTGCCCCATAGTAGTCCTGCAGCTGCTGCCCTTCAAGAGAAGTATTGACGATCGTCAAAGCGGCATGTTCAAGAACTCGATGCTCGCTTTCATAACGTGCGTGTGGTTCTTCGGGCTCGTCGGGGGAGCGGCGCGCATCCTTCGCTGCGGCGGTCGTATGAGGGGTAAATACTACGGGAACAGCTGTTCCTTCGGCAGCGTAGGTTTGGGCAGCCCCCAGCGCAGCAACGCCCGAAAGCCAATAGTGTGCATGAATAACCTGCGGATGCCAGCACGCTAATGAGACGCATTGCGCCGCAAACTCGGCTGTAAACTCAGCAAGTTGATTTTTGTGAGCACCTAAAGCCTGCGGAATCAACACCTGGTGTACCCGCACCCGATCACGATACGAGTTGAGAAGAGTCGGAACCTGTACCCCGGGCTTTGCATGCTCACAATCGGGATCGGTAAGAAGCGTGAAAACCTCGACGCGCAAAGTATCGTCTGCCGCCAGCATAGCTGCAATCGAACGCGCAATATAAACGTTCATGCCCCCGGCATCGCCGCGACCAGGCTGCGCAAAAGGATCGGTGTGCAGAGAATAGACATGCACAACAGGCTGGGGCAGGGGCAAGCGGGACTGCGAGCTCTCGGGAATCTTCACCATCCTAGTCTAACGCGCGGTTTTATGAGACAGCGCGTTCTGCAAGCCGAGTGAGTCTAAGGGTGAACGTGTAAGCTTCGACGGTATCGAAGAGGCGCTAAGAACATGAACTGTTGATGAACGCTCCCTAACTCGGGATAAGAAGAGCGAAAATACACGAAAAGACGGGCTAGAATGAGTGTAACTAGACGCTCCCCGCGTTCACCGAGTACCGGAGGTATATAGAAATGACTGTTCCCACACGTCCCCTCTACACCCCGAACCTGCAGCCCGGTGAGGCGGAGCGAACCGCCATCATCGACCTTAATGCTCTTGAGCACAATACGCGCGTGCTCAAAGATATGATCGGTGAACGTAAACTCATTGCCGTGGTGAAAGCGGATGCCTACGGTCACGGCGCCTACCCCGTGGCACGGTCAGTACTCGAAGCCGGTGCCGATATTCTGGGCGTTGTGCATGTGACCGAAGCCCTGGAATTGCGCTCAGAGGGTATTACCGCCCCGATTATAGCTTGGCTGCACACCCCGCAGACGGACTTCGACGAAGCACTCGAAGCAGATATTATCCTGGGTGCCTCCGGCTGGGACTTAGAAGCAATAGCAGAAGCCGCCAATCGCACCAAGAAGCGTGCTCGTGTACATCTGAAAGTAGACACGGGGCTTGGGCGTAACGGCTCCACCTTTGAGGACTGGCCCGCGCTAGTGGCGCGTGCCCTTGAACTTGAAGCCGCAGGGCTGGTGCGCATCGAGGGCATTTTTTCGCATCTGGCGGTTGCCGATGAACCCGAACGCTCCGAGACCGCACGGCAGATCGCCCGACTCAACGAATTCGTAACCGTCGCCCGCAGTGCGGGTCTCACCCCCGAGCTTGTTCACCTGGCGAACTCTCCGGGCACGATCACCGGCGCGAGCCCCCTATATAACACAAACGAAGCGGTTCTCGCCGATGCGGTACGCTGCGGAATTGCCCTCTACGGTCTGTCCCCGCTCGCGGGTGTGAGCTCCAAAGACCTTAATCTGCGACCCGTTATGACCCTGGGAACCCATGTGTGCAATGTCAAAGAGGTACCCGCCGGGCAGGGGGTCTCATACGGGTTGCGGTACAGCACCGATAAGTCCACCACGCTGGCCCTCATTCCGCTCGGATACGCCGATGGCGTGCCGCGCATCGCTGATGGGGCTCCGGTGCGTATTTACCCGCGTGCCGATGCCGCGAACCCTGTGGAACCGCGCACGTACCGTGTCGTGGGCAGGATTGCTATGGATCAGCTCGTGGTTGATCTGGAAGAGCCCGGACTAGCCGATCCTGCGCGCGGTATTCTCGGCGGTTCCGCCGTGCTTTTCGGCTCGGGAGATAACCCTCCTGTTGAAGAATGGGCCGCTGCAGCGAAGACCATTAACTACGAGATTGTGACTCGTATTTCTCCGCGCGTGATACGCATCTACCGCGGTGGTGCCTGGGTGGAACGCGAAGTAGATGGTCTGCACGCCCTGGGATCCCTCTTCGGTCTCGACGATGAACAGACACCGGAAACCGTCTAACGATATGTGAGTTCGAGTCTTCGCACCCCTGTTTAACCCATACCGTTCCCCGGAAAGAAGCCCATGCACGCACATCCCGTTTTAGAAGTTGATCTTACCGATCTTGCGCATACATGCGCGGCGGCGCATGCGCTTGCGCCGTTGCTCATCGCTGGGGACCTGCTCTTGCTCTCGGGAGAGCTTGGTGCCGGGAAGACCACCTTCACCCGCGCCCTAGGCGAGGGGCTTGGAGTACGTGAGGGTGTTATTTCGCCAACTTTTGTGCTCTCGCGGGTGCATCCTAATCTAC
This sequence comes from Rothia sp. HMSC058E10, assembly GCF_001809415.1. Lineage (NCBI taxonomy): Bacteria > Bacillati > Actinomycetota > Actinomycetes > Micrococcales > Micrococcaceae > Rothia > Rothia sp. HMSC058E10. The sequence continues at coordinate 114,271 of NZ_KV797609.1, forward strand.
TGGACGGCACCCGCCCAGGTGGGCCCGATCTCGTGCACGTGGACGCATACCGGCTCTCTAGCGCCGAAGAATTAGACGACCTCGATCTAGAATTCTCGCTGGAAAAATCCGTGACCGTCATCGAATGGGGACGCGGTAAAGCCGAGCATCTGAGCGATTCCCGCCTGGAACTAGACTTCACGCGACTCACCGGCGCGGACGCCTCCATCGCCTACGCCGCCGAGAATTACTCGCCCACAGGGGAGGGGGAATTCGACTGGGATGCGCTTGACGATCGTGAGGAGGAGAGCGCTGATGCCTCAGAACCGCGGCTGCTGCGCATTACCGCTTACGGCCCACGGTGGGAAGGCGAAGCGTATCGAAGTCTTGAAGCCGCCATGCTCAAACTCGGCGTCGAGTAACCTGTTTAAGAGTTGCCGGGAGCGAACGGAAGCGCACCTCATGAGCCTGCCTTGGGGTATTTATGAAGCGAGAACCCGTCACAATAGTGGGTACACGGCAGCACGTTAGAATGATAGGGTGCTCATACTTGCTCTAGACTCATCAGCCACCGCATCCGTGGCTTTGGCGCGCCTGAACGGCGAAAATCCCGGTTTGACCGCAACTATTCTTGCCGCCCGCGAAAGCGCCGATACGCGTTCACACGCCGAAGTGATGTCGCCCTTCGTAGCCCAGGTACTCGACGAAGCACAGGTAGACGGGCAGAACGTGGATGCGATTCTCACCGGAACCGGACCGGGCCCTTTCACCGGACTGCGCGCCGGAATCGTCACCGCCCGGACTCTTGGATTTGCCTGGAACAAACCCGTCTATGGACTTATGAGTCTAACAGCCTTGGCAGAACGAGCATTCGTTCAGGATTTCCAGGGCAAAGCCGCGCAGAAGACCGAGATTCTGGTAGCTTCCGATGCGCGCCGCCGCGAAATCTACTCCGCGATCTTCACCGTCACCGAGAACGGATACACGATAAAAACCGGTCCGCAGGTGGCACCCGCAAGCGAAAGTACGCCTGCACCCGGCAGCGTTTCTGGACAGAATACCGCAGGTTACCGTGCCTACGGTTACGGTGCCGAGCTTTACCGCGAACAGCTGGAACAGTTGGGAGTGCAAATTTCTTCCGAATTATCGCAGCTGCACCCCAACGCAAGCGACCTCGTGCGCGCCGCCGCGCGCTTGGGCGTAAAAAATCTTAGCACCGACACCCGCGCCCTCTACCTGCGTGACTCGGACGCGAAGGTTCCAGCCGCCATGCTTGCGCGGCAGAGCCAGAGCGCTCCGAGCGATCCCGCATCGCCTAAGGGATAGGGGAGCGTAAATATGCACTCGAAACTTCAGCATCCAGAACTTCCCGGTGCGCTCGCCCGCGGTGCCCGACTGCGCCGCGCCGATATCGACGATGTACCGCATCTGTTCACCCTCGAACAAGAGCTCTTCCCCCTCGACGCCTGGAACCTTGATATGTTCCTCGCCGAAATAACCCACCCCACCCGCACCTATTACGTACTTGAGCGGGCGCGTGCCGGCGAAAATCCTCAGGGAAACCCCGATGAAAAGAACGCTCCGAATATTATCGGATACTGCGGGGTTATGACGGTGGCAGACACCGCCGATGTGCAGACCATCGCCGTGCTGCCCGAGTACGAAGGCAACGGATACGGAAGAGCCATGCTCGCCACAATGCACCGCCGGGCACAGGATTTAGGGGCGCAGCGCATCCTTTTGGAGGTGCGGGCCGATAATCCCCGAGCCCAGAACCTCTACTTGCGCACCGGATACACGCATATTCACACACGGCCCGGCTATTATGACGACGGCACGGATGCGCTGATCATGCTCAAGGACTTCGCCGCCGATGCCTCCACAACAACGGAAACTACCTGAGAAATGATGACTGAACAAACACTTTCTGCCGCAGCCGAACCGCTTGTATTGGGTATCGAATCATCCTGCGATGAGACTGGGATCGGCATTGTACGCGGCACCCGTCTGCTCACCAACACGGTTTCATCCTCTATGGAAGAGCACGTGCGGTTCGGCGGGGTGATCCCCGAAATTGCTTCGCGGGCGCATCTTGATGCTATGATTCCGGCTCTCGAAGCTGCACTTGCAGACGCTCACGTGACCCTCGACGATATAGACGCGATTGCCGTCACCGCCGGCCCTGGGCTCGCCGGTGCACTCATGGTCGGTGTTTCTGCCGCGAAGGCGCTGGCTATCGCTACCGGAAAGCCGCTCTACGGCATTAACCACCTGGTGGCGCATGTGGGCGTGGGGCTGCTCGACGATAACGGTACCGAGGATGGAGCACAGCTGCTTGAGCACGCGCGAGATGGCGGGCTCGGGGCACTGCTGGTTTCTGGTGGTCACACCGAAATTCTGCAGGTGCGCGATATTACTCAGGATGTGCGTCTGCTCGGAGCCACCCTTGATGATGCTGCCGGTGAGGCCTACGATAAAGTTGCTCGCTTACTGGGGCTCGATTACCCGGGAGGCCCTGCTATTGACCGCGCCGCGCGCACGGGGAATGCTAAGGCGTTTGTTTTCCCGCGCGGGTTGTCAAACCGTAAGTTCATGGGTACCGCCGAAGCCCCGGGGGCACACCGGTATAATTTCTCGTTTTCAGGGCTCAAGACCGCCGTAGCGCGCGTGATTGAAGGCTTTGAGGCACGCGGTGAAGAGGTTCCGGTCGCCGATATTGCGGCATCTTTCCAGGAAGCGGTTGTCGATGTTATCACGAAGAAGACCGTGCTGGCTTGCCGGGAACAGGGACTGCACACCCTCTTACTTGGCGGCGGTGTTGCGGCAAATTCTCGGTTGCGTGAGCTGCTTTCGGCACGATGCACTTCAGCTGGGGTGCGTCTCATTATCCCGAAATTTACGCTGTGCACCGATAATGGCGCAATGGTGGCAGCGCTCGGGGTACGCCTTGTCGATGCTGGGTATGAACCTTCGGGAGTCGATTTTACGACCGACTCTTCGCTACCGGTCACGACGGTGTGTTTCTAGAGCATTTGCTTAAACTAGAAGGATCCGTCAGCCCGCCTCCTGAGAAAACTCGGGGGAGCGGGCTGGAACTTTATCGGCCCCTAGCGGATGGGACGCGCCCGTGACTGGAGCGCGACATCTCGAATAACCTCGTGGAAAGAGCCTGTTTTCTCATAGATAGCGCGCTGCCGGTCGGCACCGGTGCCCTCCGCCAGCATATTCCTCACATGCTGCAGCTCCGGCAAACAATCCAAATCCTGGGCAACATCCTCTAGCTGAGTAACAAGAAGCTCAATGTCCTCGCGCAGCGGGCGCACCTGTGGCTCGTTAGACACAATGATCTCGGTGTCTAAACCATATCGGGCGGCACGCCATTTATTCTCCTGTGCATGCCAAGGGTTTAACACCTCAATCTTCTCGCCAGCCTCAATTTTGCGCGAGAAAAACTCCACTAAACACTGGGTGAGCGCCGTAACCGCTGCAACATCCCGAATCGACGGAAGACCATCGCAGTAGCGCATCTCCAAGGTGCCATAGCGGGGAACCGGGCGCACATCCCAACGGTCCTCGCTGACCTCTAAAATAGCGCCCGTCTTCACCAAAGCATGCAAATAGTCGCTGTACTCCTGCCAATTTTCAAAATGGAAAGGCAGACCATTTGAAGGCAGCTGCTGATACAGCATCGTGCGGTGCGAACCATAACCGGTATCCACGCTGTCCCAGTAGGGCGAAGACACCGAAAGCCCCAGCAGATGCGCGCAATAGTTGGTGAGCGCATCCACAAGCGGTAATACCTTATCGCGTGAATCGACGCCCACATGCACATGCACGCCAAAAATAACCATGTGCCTGCCCCAGTACTGGCCGCGACCTACCACACGCTGGTACCGCTTCTTTGCGGAAACCTGCTGATCCTGCCAGTGCGCCGTAGGGTGCGTGCCCGCCGCATAGAAATCAAGCCCCAGCTCATCAGTAACCTCACGGATTTTATCGGTCACCGAGATCAACTGCTGGCACGCCTGCGGCACCGTAGTACACACGCCGGTAATAATCTCAAGCGTATTCTCCAAAAATTCGCCCGTCACATGAGCATGATCCAGGGAAGGTTCCAAAAGCTCGGGGTAACGTTCGCCCACACGGGCAAGTACCTCTTGAGCACGCGCTACCAGCTCTCCGGTATGCTGGTCAATCAGCGCGATCTCCCACTCTACGCCAAGAGTGGATTGCGCCGAGGAAGCGAACGGAATCAAAACTCTCTCCTTCTTAGGGTGACTGCATTTATTTTACGGTGTTGGTGACCACAACAGCGCTTTTCAGAGTGTGTATGAACTAAATACGACACGAACATGAAGTATCTGACATAAAACGTCACACACCGGCATTACAATTTTGCAGATGCGCCACCCACATAAACCCGCTAGACCACAGAAATCTTAGTGTCCGAGCTAGAGACGTGCGCTGAATCAGAAAAATCTACAGGCCGCACATGCCACCCGATGCGCCGTGCCTGCTGCCCAGACCCCACTCGCGTAAACACTAAAGTCGCCGGGTTATAGCCCTGATTCTTCGCGGCCTTCTTACCTGATTTCTTGCCCGCACCGCCTGCCAGCAGGGTCGCACGCATTTTCTCGGGCACCAGATCAACGCCGCGTTTCTTGATCGTCAAAGCCGTAAAACCGCGCTCGCGCACCCACTTTTTGAGCTGTTTCTCATGCACCGGGATTTCCTCAAGAACCTCATAACACTGTGCCAGCGGACTCTGAACAGCTTCTACCGCCGTGAGGTACGCCAGGTGCGGATCAATCAGGTTCGCCCCAAGCTCTTGGGCTAACTCCTGCACCAGATGCGCCCGCACTACCGCGCCGGAAGGCTCATAGAGGTACTCACCGGGGGAGGGGAGCCGGGTTTGCTTTTCATCAACAGGGGTTACTTGTTCCGCGGGATAGGGACTACTCAGCGTGGTTTTGTGAATGCGCAGGCCCTTGTCTTCAGCCTGTCCCGTCGCCTCCTGCCGCAGCACCGTGACCGTGCGTGCAACGCCCTCCTGAGCCAAAGCATTAAACCAAAGCACCAACTCCACGAGAGAACCCTCATGCTCAACCCACTGCGCCGTGACACGCGGATGCGGGTTCGCCTCACTACGAATATCCTCAGGGCGCGCAATAGCCTCATGCGGCATCCCCGGACCAAGTTTGACACCCATCGGCATGCCAGTTCTGGCCAGATCCACTACGAACGAAAGCGGTGGAGAATAGGCTTCTGGATCAAAAATACGTTCTGTACGGGATTTTATAACTCCGGTCAGATCACGTCTGGCCGGATCAAGCCATATGCCCTGCACCGCCTCGCCGGTGCTATCACGAAAACTCTCCGGATCAAAGTTCGTCACATCACCGACCACAACCCGCGAACCCGAAAAATCCGCCAGATTTGCGGCAGCAAAAGATGCCGTCAACGGGTCAAGCTCCACAGAAACAGTCTCTAAGGATGCGCGCGCGAACTCCAACGAATCCGCGCCGATACCACATCCCAAATCGGCAACCGAACGAACCCCGGCACGGGCAAACACGGCCGCATGCTCGGCAGCAACAACCGGTCGAGTCGCCTGCTGCGCGCCGTGCTCGGTCAAAAACATAGTGCGCGCCCTATCGCCGAACTTTGACAGCGCCCGAGTGCGCGCCTTAACAAGGCTGAGAATATTGGCGGTCTCATCGGGCGTGAACCCCTGCGCCCGCAGCCGCGTAACCTGTTCGAGCGAGTGCTCTTGACTATAGGGGAAAAGCGCATCCGCGGCATCTAACGCCTGCCGGGTAAAAGCCAGCTCGGGCGGTAAGGCAAACGGCGGCGGGGGCACAAAATCAACCATAGGCTTAAGTGTAGTGGCATGAGCATATGCAGAAGGCTTGGAGACTGCGGCAGGTTCACGGGGCGCTCGCGTATTATCCTGTGCGCGAAACGCCGCCCTCGAAACGGCGCGCATTCTTGACCGGGTGCCGCTGGGATTCTAAAGTTGAATTTAGCACTCGAAGCGGTGCAGTGCTAAACGCCTAGGCGCTAGGGCTAAACCGCTTCACAAATTCTTAAAAACTGACTAACAAGGAGCATACCTATGGCTATTAAGCCCCTCGAAGACCGAGTAGTTGTCAAACTAGAGCAGGCTGAGCAGACCACCGCATCCGGTCTGGTTATTCCCGAAACTGCAAAGGAGAAGCCGCAGGAGGCTCGCGTAGTAGCCGTGGGCCCCGGCCGCGTGGACGATAAAGGCAACCGCGTTCCCGTCGATATCGCCGAAGGCGACGTAGTTGTGTTCTCCCGCTACGGCGGCACCGAGGTCAAGTACCAGGGCGAGGAATACCTGATTCTCTCCGCTCGTGACGTTCTGGCGATCGTCGACTAATTTCGCATATATGCAGGATGCGCCGCCGGTTTCTCGCGCGGCGCATCCGCTATACCTGACCTGGATTTGGCGCACGTGCGCCTTCTACGATATCGAACGCTCACAACCCTCAAGGAGTAGCGAATATTCATGGCTAAACAGCTTGAATTCAACGATGCCGCCCGTAAGTCCCTGCAGGCTGGCGTCGATAAACTCGCCGATGCGGTCAAGGTTACCCTCGGCCCACGCGGGCGCAATGTTGTGCTCGATAAACAGTGGGGTGCACCGGTTATCACGAATGATGGTGTCTCGATCGCCCGCGAAGTTGAGCTTGAAGACCCCTATGAAAACTTGGGCGCGCAGCTCGCTAAAGAGGTAGCCACCAAGACTAACGACGTTGCTGGTGACGGTACGACTACCGCAACCGTGCTGGCGCAGGCACTCGTGAATGAGGGGCTGCGCAACGTAACAAGCGGTGCGGCACCTGCGGAGGTGAAACGTGGCATTGAGGCCGCCGTTGAGAAGGTCTCCGAGCGTCTGCTTCACGATGCCCGCGAGGTACAGGGTCCGGAAGTTGCGCATGTTGCCGCTATTTCGGCTCAGTCCGACCAGATCGGCGAGCTTTTGGCATCTGCTTTTGAGAAGGTCGGTCAGGACGGCGTCATTACTATCGAGGACGGCTCCTCCACTGAGATTGAGCTTGACATTACCGAGGGTATGCAGTTCGACAAGGGCTACCTTTCGCCTTCGTTCGTGACCGATGCCGAGCGTGGCGAAGCGGTTCTTGAAGATAGCCTCATTCTGCTCTACCAGGGTAAGATCTCCACTGTTGCCGAGATTATGCCTCTGCTGGAGAAGGTCGTACAGGCGAAAAAACCGCTGACCATTATCGCCGAAGACGTTGATGGTGAAGCACTGTCCACCCTCGTGGTGAATAAGCTCCGCGGAACTCTCGACGTTGTGGCGCTTAAGGCTCCCGGGTTCGGCGATCGCCGCAAGGCTATTATGCAGGATCTCGCCATTCTGACCGGCAGCATCGTGATTACCCCCGAACTGGGTATCGACCTGGCCCAGGCAACGCTCGAAGAAACCGGTTCGGCGCGCCGCGTGACCGTCACCAAGAACACCACCACGATTGTGGACGGCGGTGGCAGCAAGGAAGCGGTTGAAGACCGTGTGCAGCAGCTGCGCCGAGAGATCGAGGCCGTCGATTCCGAGTGGGATCGCGAAAAGCTCAAGGAACGCCTGGCGAAGCTCGCCGGTGGCGTGGGCGTGATCAAGGTGGGTGCGGCAACCGAGGTTGAGGCTAAGGAACGTAAGCACCGCATCGAAGACGCTGTGTCTTCTACCCGCGCGGCTCTTGAAGAAGGCATCGTATCCGGTGGCGGTTCGGCACTGATCCACGCCAGCAAGGCGCTCGACGGTTTTGAACTCGATAGCCACGACGCAAACGTAGGTGTGCAGATTGTACGCCGCGCCCTGGTACAGCCGCTGCGCTGGATTGCCGAAAACGCTGGCGACGACGGCTATGTGGTGGCGGCAAAGGTTGCCGAACAGCCTGTTGGCCACGGTTACAACGCCAAAACCGGTGAGTATGTTGATCTGTTTGAGGCGGGCGTAATTGACCCCGTGAAGGTCACCCGCTCTGCGCTGCAGAATGCATCATCTATCGCGGCTTTGGTGCTCACGACCGAGACTCTGGTGGTCACCAAGCCCGAAGAAGAGGACGAAGACGAATAATTGATGGGTTGCCCGGTTCGAGGAGAGAAAATCTCGTTGAACCGGGCAACAACTATCTATAGGTGCTTGACGCAGACTGGCCTGAAATAACCGCAAGCGCAGCCTTGAACCGGATACTGCTTACAGGAAAGGCGCGCATCCAAACCACTCCGTGTACCCCGAAGCAGACGTAAGCGTTTACCATAGAGATACGACGTTTTACACCCGGTGGCACCACTCGCTACACAACATCTATACATCCGGTACAGCATTTGAAAGGCTAAACATGACTGTCCCCACCGCCCTGACCGACGATCCCTTCGGTTTCACCGGTCTGACCTATGATGACGTGTTGCTTCTACCCGGCAACACCGATGTTATTCCCTCCGATGCCGATACCAGCACTCGACTTTCCAAGCGTATTACCCTGGGCACCCCCATTATCTCCGCGGCGATGGATACCGTCACCGACTCTCAAATGGCGATCGCAATGGCGCGTCTAGGCGGTATGGGTGTGATTCACCGCAACCTTTCGATCGAGGACCAGGCGGCGCATGTTGATCGCGTGAAACGCTCCGAATCGGGTATGATTATCAATCCCGTCACTATCGGGGCTGGTGCGACTATCAGCGAATACGATAATCTGTGCGGCTACTACAAGGTTTCGGGTCTGCCGGTGGTCACCGAAGACGGCAAACTTGAAGGTATTATTACCAACCGCGATATTCGCTACCTCTCGCGCTCGGACTACGAAAGCACTCTCGTGCGCGATGTTATGACCCCGATGCCGCTCATTACCGGTTCGCCGAACCTCACAAAGGATGAAGCCTTCGCCCTGCTCTCGAAGAACAAAATCGAGCGTTTGCCCCTTATTGACGAGGCCGGTAAACTTGCCGGGCTGATTACCCTCAAAGACTTTGTGAAGACCGAACAGTACCCGCGCGCTACCAAGGATGACGATGGTCGCCTGCGCGTTGGTGCTGCTATTGGCTTCTTCGGTGACGGCTACGAACGTGCAATGGCTCTGGTCGAGGCCGGGGTGGATGCGCTCTTCGTCGATACCGCCAACGGACATTCCCAAGGCGTGCTCGATATGATTTCCCGCCTGAAGAAAGATCCCGCAGCCGCACATGTCGATGTGATCGGCGGTCAGGCGGCAACCCGTGAAGGTGCTCAGGCCATTATTGATGCGGGCGCAGATGCCGTGAAAGTCGGCGTGGGTCCCGGATCAATTTGCACCACTCGTATTATCGCGGGTGTGGGCGTACCCCAGGTAACCGCAATTAACGAATCCGCGAAGGCAGCTATTCCCGCCGGTGTTCCGCTTATCGCCGACGGCGGCATGCAGCACTCCGGTGAGATCGGTAAGGCCCTGGTTGCTGGCGCCGATTCCGTGATGCTTGGCTCGCTTCTGGCGGGAACCGCCGAGGCCCCCGGCGATCTGATTTTCATGAACGGTAAGCAGTTCAAAGCCTACCGCGGCATGGGTTCGTTGGGCGCTATGCAGACCCGCGGTCGTCACAAGTCCTACTCGAAAGACCGTTATTTCCAGGCAGACGTTTCCAGCGAAGAGAAGCTGATTCCCGAGGGAATTGAGGGGCAGGTTCCGTTCCGCGGACCGCTTTCTGCCGTGCTGCATCAGCTTGAGGGTGGTCTGCGCCAGACCATGTTCTACGTGGGTTCACGCACCATTGAGGAGCTTAAGACCAAGGGTAAGTTTGTGCGCATCACTCCGGCGGGCTTGAAAGAATCTCACCCGCACGATATTACGATGACTGTCGAGGCACCTAACTACCGCCGTTAACCATTGCTGACCGGCTCAATGGTGTGTATGGCTCGAACATTAGGGAATCTATTCCGTCGTGCATTTTGTGATATTTCTGAATAATCTGCGGCGGAACGGGTTATACGCCGAGTAGAGTAGATACTGCATCAGGCGCGTAGTCTTGCGGGGCAGCCGTGCGCCAGGAAACACCGGTCAGAGACCTTCCGAAAGGGAAACACACATGTCCGATATCCAGATTGGGCTCTCTAAGAGCGCCCGCCGCACCTATGCGCTTGACGATGTGGCGCTGGCACCGACGCGCCGCACCCGTGACCGTCGCGATGTCGATACGTCATGGCAGATTGACGCCTTCAAATTTGACACCCCAATTGTGGGCGCACCGATGGACTCTGTGATGTCTCCAGCGACCGCGATTGCGCTTGGAAAGCTCGGTGGTTTAGGCGTGCTCAACCTAGAGGGTCTGTGGACTCGCTATGAGGACCCGCAGCCGCTTCTTGACGAAATTACTGAGCTTCCCGAAGCTGATCCTGCCTCTGCTACTACGCGCATGCAGCAGATTTACGCTGAGCCGATTAAGCCCGAGCTGATTACCGCGCGCCTGGAAGAAATTCGTGATTCGGGTGTTATTGTGGCGGGCTCGCTTACCCCGCAGAACACCCAAGAACATTACGAGACCGTGGTGCAGGCCGGGGCCGATCTTTTCGTGATTCGCGGCGCGTCGGTCTCTGCGGAGCATATCTCAACTTCGCATGAACCGCTGAACCTCAAGAAATTCATTTACGAGCTGGATGTACCTGTTATGGTCGGCGGCGTGGCAGGGTATACCCAGGCGAAGCACTTGATGCGCACCGGTGCCGCCGGTGTTCTGGTGGGCTTCGGCGGCGGTTCCGCGATGACCACCCGTAAGGGGCTGGGCATTTCTGCGCCGATGGCAACCGCTATTGCCGATGTTGCTGCGGCTCGTTCGGACTACCTGGACGAATCCGGTGGACGGTATGTTCATGTGATTGCCGACGGCGGACTTAGCCGCTCCGGTGACCTGGTGAAGGCACTGGCTCTGGGTGCGGATGCGGTGATGATCGGTGCGCCCCTAGCGCGTGCATCCGAGGCGCCGGGTCAGGGCTGGTACTGGGGTAATGAAGCGCATTCGGTGGATTTCCCGCGCGGCGTGCGTACCCCGCTGGGCGTTGTTGGAACCCTCGAAGAAGTGCTGTATGGACCTTCGCACCATGTGGACGGCACACGCAATATTGTGGGTGCACTCAAGCGTGCTATGGCTACCTGCGGTTACCTGGACTTGAAGAAGTTCCAGAAGGCAGAGATGACGCTCGTGCCTGAATATCGGGGATAATCTCGCTCAGTCTCGCGTTCCGTTGAGCGCACAGGAACCGAACGAACATTCTCTTTGCTAAAACGTATTGCGCCCTCACCGGTGAAAATATCCGGTGGGGGCGCATTGTGCTATTCCGAGTCAGGCGCGGAAGCTGGGTACATGACCATACGCGGGGCACAAGCGAGCAGAATCCCGTAGCATGAATAGGGCAGGCGGGTAGCGTGCAGTGGTTTACGGTATTTCGCAGGTAAGGCGAGAGGAAAAAATTGTGGGCGTTAATTACCTATATCCCGTTCTCAGTTCAGAGGATACCCTCATTGATGTCGAAGCTTTCTTACGCGAAGGGCAGCGAAAATGGCCCGGGTGTAAGACGGCGCAGTGGAGCGTTGAGGAAGACCGCTTGACGGATGCTCGCCTTATTACTATCCCTGATGGGGCATCGACGATTATCAGTCATTTCACTGATGGTCGGCTCATATCTGTTGATGGGGCAGATTTTGAGGAGGCCGTAGAGATTGCCGCATGGGTGCGGTCTTTGAACCCAGACCCTGACGTGGTGCTATGGTTTACATCCAGTGCTTTCGATGGTCACACAGTCTTGACTCCGGGAATTACACCCCAGCAGGTGCTTGAGCAATGGGTAGATCACCGTGAACACGACCCTTATGTGGAGTACCCTCAGTACTTCTCGTGAATGATGTAGTCATAGTGAAAGGGGGCGAGGCTGATATGGGCGCGGTAAACCATGGGAGTATGGCGATACCGGCAAGCTAGTAGTGATTGGTTGCTGCGGCAGCAGAGCTGGTTCTTAGAGCCGGATAGGAGATAGGAAGAGGCTAATGCACATGACAGATGAGGCTATGGGTGTACCCAGCGGGACAAATCGGGCTATGTCGGAATGGACGTGGCAGGACTACCTGAACTGGGGGCAGGAGATTAACCAAGAGCGAATGGAGGCCGACTGGAAGGGCCTGTGGGACTACGCGCCACCCAATGCAGGAGCCTCTGAAGAAACACTGGCACGTACTGAGGCTCAGCTGGGTTTTCGTTTGCCAAAGTCCTATCGTGATTTTCTCAAGGTAGCCGACGGCTGGCCCTGTTTCTACCAGGACATGACGATCTTCTCCACTAGTGACCTTCTTGGCGGCGAACTGCGTAGGCTGGGCGGGGTTCAGCTGGAGCTGGAGGAGTGCATTGAGGCTATGGCTTCAGACGGTGTTATCGCTGCTGACCATTTCATGGTTGCCGCCGCAAAGGGGTCGATTGACATCGTTCTGATGGGGCGGCCCGGTACCCCGGCGGAGGGGACTGCCTCGTGGGTGCGTGGTGAAGTACTAGGACGCTACGACGATCTTCTGGACTATTACCTGTCTATGATGGAGTACAACAAGCTCGAAACCGCCGATCTCAGAAAGGACTTCGGCCCCAAGCCCGACGGCGTCCCTCACGCTGTCCTCGATACCCGCCTCAATGAAGGGGAAGACTGACGTAGTTCGCATAGCTAGGTGGGCTATGGGGTTCTCACGCCCGAGGCTGCTCAGCATCTTAAGAATCTATCGACAAGCTCTAAAAATCCCAGAAGAGAGACCGAATTCTCATATGTTAAATGAAGCAAACTCCACACCGTCAGGTTTTCGCACGTATCCGGTCGAGCAAGCGGTGGCCATCATCCGAGCAATAGCCGAGCATCGGTGGCCCATGACTGTTGAAGAGGCATTCTCGTTGCGAGATCAGTTCGACTGGATACCCGCTCCTGACGATGGGAGATTTTTCGTTACACCCGTCAGTAACGGAGAGGAAGATGGCCACATAAGCCTAGACGTCAGTAACAACCAATTCGTATCCGGGATTTCTTTCCGCTTGACCAGCCTCGCATCCCCGAACCCAACCCCAGAAATTAAGGCATTGATACAGTCGGCACGTTCAGACTATATCGCCGGACTCACATCACTGTACGGGACTGCAACCCCTGGCCCTAGCAGCGAAGTAGAAACTTTGTCTTGGTATTTGCCGTCGCGCGCGAGTGTCGGTTTAGGAGTCGCTACAAGACTTGTGTCCGCAACAATTGAATCGCCAGCGATGACTGATCTCACCGAAGCTGAAGAGAAGTATTTTGCGGAGGGTGGGGAGCTTTAACGCTGTGCGCCGCTGGTTTGCTGCCAGCTAGTTTTTGGTTCTGGGTCCTTACCGTACCGGCTAGACTGCGTTCTACACTGGGAAACGACGCATCTCTGCAAACTATTCGCCGGGATTTTTCCCCGCGTAAGTTACCAACGGCGTTAGGGGCACATCACGCAGACGCGCTACCCTAGATATGTGTGGAAATTGGCGTTTACTCCCCGCTGGCTGGGCGGGCTTTTGCTGGCTCTCGTCTTTGTGACGGGGTTTGTCGCGCTCTCCAGCTGGCAGTTCAATGCCTCCACCTCACAGCAGGTACATTCTGATCCTGCGAAAGATCGAGTGCGACCCTATACCGAGATTCTGCAGGCGCATCAGCCCGTGACGAACTTGACGGTTGATACCGTAGTGCAGGCGAAGGGGGAGTACGTTCCAGGATCCTCCATGCTGGTAGCAGGCCGCCTGAATGAGGGGCAGCACGGATACTGGGTTCTGAGTGAATTCATTCCCGAAGGAACCGATAAAGCCGCCGCTTTGGGGAGCACCAAGCCCCGTGCCATCACAGTGGCGCGAGCCTGGATAGCGGGTGAAGACGATCACGCGCCGAGCATACCCGCCGAACCGACAGGGACAGTTGAGGTTGCCGGTCGTGTAGTAAATGCCCAGGGCGCCGCCCCGTACACGCGCACGACCGAGAAGGTGCTGGAAAGCGCATCCCCGGCACAGCTGACAAACCTGTGGGATGCGCCCCTCTATGACGGCGTGCTCACGCTTTCCGCCGAAGTACCTGAGAACAAAAAAGTACCCCTCACCGAACAGTACACAATCGCGGAAAACGCCACTATTATTGGACAGTCCGAGAATCTGCGCCCTATTCGCGCAGCCCAGGCGACCAATGATGCCAACATCAACTGGCTCAACATCTTCTACTCGCTCGAATGGTTGATTTTCGCGGCTTTCGCCCTCTACCTGTGGGGACGCATGCTTAAGGATGCGGCGCATCGTGCCGCCGAACCAGCCGAATACACCCAGTATTTTGAGTACGAGGGCGAATACTTTGTGGACGAAGCCACCGGACGCCCCTACTATTGGGACCCCGCCGACGAACAATACTATTTCTTCGATGAAGTCCCCGAAGAAGCATCAGCGCGGGTGGAAGATACACCGCGTAACGTGCCGACGAGTGGTAATCCCCAGAAACCTGCAGATATAAAAGACTAACGCCAGCTAAACTCATCAGCACACACGAGAGGCACAGTATGTCAGAGAATCCCGAGAAGAACACAAAAATTACCCCGGTAGAACGTACCGACGGGCGCAAAGTCACCCTATCGCAGAACGCCTCGAAAGCATCAGCAGACGGGGCAGAACACGCACCCCAGGGTGGATTTACGGTGCGTAAAAAATTTGGCGGTACCGAAACGCAGATTCGTTCCGCACTCACCTTCTATAAATGGTGCGCATGGATATCCGGTACCTTCCTGCTGCTGCTGGTGGTTGAGATGATTACCCACCACGGGATGGGCTATGACCTGGTGGCGGGTGCAAAAGACGCCGCAACCGGTTCCGATGTGGCGCTCGGCGTCCTTAACCGCGAAACCGGCAACCTTACCGGCGGAGTAAACATCTCCACGTGGGTGCTCATTATTCACGGCTGGTTCTACATTATTTATCTGTTCTCCTGCATCCGTATTTGGCTGCTCATGCGCTGGGGCATTGCCCAGCTCATCGTCATGGCGCTTGGCGGCGTGGTGCCGTTCCTCTCATTCATCGTTGAGAAGCGCATCCACGCAGAAACCTTGGCGCAGCTTGAGGCAAACCCGCAGGCAACCAAACGATACTAGCCCCCCCCAGCATCGGCGAAAACCCAACGGCGAGTACCCCTGAATGGGCACCACATAAAACTTTTATCTCTCCCGTAGAATAGAAATACAAGACTTCGCGCGCTCGCGCGGAATTTCGACCTGACACGTGAGGAAAATCCGTGACCGACTCTGTACACCCGGATCAGCTTGAAGAGCGTCCGGTTCTGGTGGTAGATTACGGTGCCCAGTATGCGCAGCTTATTGCTCGTCGCGTGCGTGAGGCGGGTATCTACTCTGAAATCGTTCCCCACTCTATGAGCACCGAAAAGATGCTCGCTAAAAACCCTGCCGCGATTGTGCTTTCGGGCGGGCCTTCATCGGTGTATGCCGATGGCGCCCCCCGCGGCGATAGGGCACTATTTGAGGCTGGCGTGCCGGTCTTCGGCATCTGCTACGGTTTTCAGGTGATGGCGCAAACCTTGGGCGGTACCGTGGCGCAGACCGGTTCCCGCGAATACGGCGCAACCGACGCAACTTTGTGTGCAGTTGATTCTTCGTTCCTCACCGGCACCCCACAGACGCAGAACGTGTGGATGTCGCACGGCGATTCCGTGACCGAAGCCCCCTCCGGGTTTGAGGTTCTGGCGCAGACCCCGGGTGCGTCCGTGGCGGCGTTCGTGGATGAGCACCGCAAGCTGGGCGGCGTGCAGTGGCACCCCGAGGTGAAGCACTCCGACTACGGTCAGGTTGCGCTTGAGAACTTCCTGTATAACATCGCCGGGCTTAAACCCACCTGGTCAACCGCCAATATTATTGAGGAACAGGTTGCGAAGATTCGTGAGCAGGTTGGCGAAGACCGCGTGATTTGTGCGCTTTCTGGCGGCGTGGATTCTTCTGTTGCTGCGGCTCTCGTGCATAAGGCCGTGGGCGATCAGCTGACTTGCTTCTTTATTGACCACGGGCTGCTGCGCGCGGGTGAGCGTGAACAGGTTGAGCAGGATTACGCCGCGTCAATGGGTATCCGTGTGATTACCATTGATGAGTCAGAGCGTTTCCTCACCGCACTGGCTGGTGTGAGTGATCCCGAGCAGAAGCGTAAGATTATTGGCCGCGAGTTCATCCGCTCCTTCGAGCAGGCCGAGCGCAAGCTCATTGAGGAAGCGGGCGAAGAGGGTGCACAGATCAAGTTCCTGGTGCAGGGCACCCTGTACCCGGATGTGGTTGAATCCGGTGGTGGCGAGGGCGCAGCGAATATTAAATCGCACCACAATGTGGGCGGTTTGCCTGAGGATTTGGCGTTTGAGCTGGTCGAGCCGTTGCGTACCCTGTTTAAGGATGAGGTTCGTGCGATTGGTCGTCAGCTGGGTGTTCCCGAGAAGATCGTGGCGCGTCAGCCGTTCCCCGGCCCCGGTCTGGGTATCCGCATTGTGGGTGAGGTGACCCGCGAGAACCTTGAGACCCTGCGCGCGGCGGATGCGATTGTGCGTGAAGAGCTGACCGCCGCCGGTCAGGACGAGCATATTTGGCAGTGCCCAGTGGTTCTTCTCTCCGGTGTGCGTTCTGTGGGCGTGCAGGGCGATGGCCGCACTTACGGGCATCCGATTGTGCTGCGCCCGGTTTCTTCGGAGGATGCGATGACCGCCGACTGGTCGCGCCTGCCTTATGATCTGCTGGCAAAAATCTCGAACCGGATTACGAACGAAGTCAAAGACGTGAACCGTGTGGTGCTGGATGTCACCTCCAAACCCCCGGGAACCATTGAGTGGGAGTAGCCAGGCGGGGGAGTAGCCGTCTAGGAATCAACCCAGTTCTGAGTAGATAAGCCGCCCGGTGTGTTCTGAGCTGTCAGGATACGCCGGGCGGCTTTGCTGTGGTCATAAAGATATAGAAGCTACGCCATGACCTTCTCGAAACGGAACATTTCATCAAGTCCTTCTGCAACAGAGCACAGCTTCGGATGCCCATGACGGGAATATGAAAGTCTGGAGCGTACTCGGTTTAGGGGCGCCCCTAATGAATGCCCCTCAGTGTTTTTGTCCTGAAAGCTGGGTGGTCTTCTTAATACTATTTGTCGTGACAACAATCATT
>NZ_KV797610.1:0-920 GCF_001809415.1 Rothia sp. HMSC058E10
CAACTTTACCGTTTTCACCAATCTTCGGTTGAGGAGCCATGAAATCCATCTCCGTATACGCGATAGGGCTCCCTCAACAGCAGTTGCGGCAGAACAGCCTCCGTAGCTTTCTTATTTGTTGACAGGCATAAAGATATAGAAAATTAGTTGTCCGTAACTTCGCTATAAGCTACGGACAACTAAACTCAAGAAGGAACATGATCGATTATTCGGGATCGTCAAATTCACTATGCACCAGGTGCACCTTGGAGGCAAGAGCAGGGTCATAAAACGGTGACTCAGGATAATACCGAGGATCAGCAACATAAATACCCGTAGTCTGCGAACTATGGGTACTAACACCAAAAAGCTCCCCATACTTATCATATAGAGGATCCGGGGCGCCGTTCGGGAAATTCCTCCGCCGCTCTTCTTCAAAATCAGACCACGGATACCGCACACCCTCACCGGCAATCATCACGTTCTCAGCACCCATCAGCTCCTCAAGCTGCGGAATATATGAGGTGGGAATACCAATGCCATACCCCACCACCACAGGATACTGCTCGTAAATATACCCACGAAGATCAGAATAGTGATAGCTCATATTTTCAAGAAGCTTGATCGCATATATTGCTGAAGACTCTGGATCTGCATCATGATGCATAGATAAAAATTCTCCAAAGTTTTTATAGTAGATAAAAAAACCTTGCCGCATAGATACTCCAGATATTTCCCCGACAAGATTTTCATACCATATCGGACTGATATATTCGTTATCACCAACGCTAAAATTAAGTGCCCGTAGAAGCCTCCTGCCAAAATCTACTATATCTTCCACACCAGCACAATCCACTTCAGCGATATACCACCCCTGCTGCTGCAAACGAGGCTTCATAATTTTCTCCCAGTACCCACTCTCGTAAGTGAACACCGGAACA
>NZ_KV797611.1:0-446 GCF_001809415.1 Rothia sp. HMSC058E10
ATCACCATTTTATGACCCTGCTCTTGCCTCCAAGGTACACCTAGTGCATAGTGAATTTACAGAGCCAGATCCCTCTATATAAACGCTATGAGGTATATACGCGAATATAAGGATGAGTTCATTGTTCCAGTGTTCACTCAGGAGAATGGGTATTGGCACCGGGCCACGAAGTAGTTTTTACCGGCCCTGATGCTAAGCGCCCTTGGTCTCAATAGGAAGATCGGAAGAAGAAATATTTCCCTAGTGGTTTTCCGGATCCTCTGTATGAAGATGGAGATGACTGGATTAATGATCCTGATGAGTACCCCGAGAGCACTTCCTATACCGGCGGGAACAGCTAACAACACACTGATAGCCAAGGAGTAACCAATTATGGGTTACTACGACGACGGGCGTGGCAATAGCTTCTTCCCAGTTGTGTATGTAAAGGAAGATGATGACGTCTT